>NZ_CAUPZT010000004.1:0-69153 GCF_963515615.1 uncultured Granulicatella sp.
GTTTATTTGTCACGCACCTACGGAGCGTGACGGACTGAAAGTCACAAACAAAAAAAGACGACCGAAGTCGTCTTAATCATTATTGAAATACATGTTGTAAGTCTTGTAGCATTAATTTAGTAGATTCTAATCCTCCACCACTTAAATACCATAAGTCAGAAGTTAAGTTTACCACTTTATTATTTTTTACAGCATTTGTAGCTTGAATTAATTCGTTTTTCATTAAGGCATCTGCTTTAGAATTATCTCCACCAATTGCTAATGTACGATTTA
Organism: uncultured Granulicatella sp.; assembly: GCF_963515615.1. GTDB lineage: Bacteria > Bacillota > Bacilli > Lactobacillales > Aerococcaceae > Granulicatella. Next base: position 274 of record NZ_CAUPZT010000004.1, read on the forward strand.
ATACAAATAAGACATCAGGATTTAATTCGCTAACACCTTCAAAACTAATTTCTTGTCCGTGTCTACTTTCTTCAATTTTAGCATCTGTTGGACGGAATTTTAAATCTTGATATAAGAATCCAAAACGTGATTGTACGCCAAATGCAGACATTTTACCTTCGTTTAACATAATCGCTAAACTTTTTTCGCTATGTTTTTCATTTTGAGCTGCAATTGTATCAATCACTGTTTGTAATTCTTTTACTTGAGCACTTGCTTTTTGTTGAGCTTCTTCGTTAAATAAGCTCGCTAAGTTTTTTACATTTTTTTGGACAGAACCCCAATAATCTTTGCTGTCTACACTAAAGATTACAGTTGGAGCAATTTCTTTTAATTGAGGGATAAAATCTTTTGTACGAGTAGAAGCAATAATTAAGTCAGGTTGCATTGCTGCAATGGCTTCGATATCTGGTTCTTTCATACTTCCTACATTTTGTACTTTTTCTCCTAAATCTTTAATATACGTTGGTAATGGTTTTGTTGGCATTCCAACGATTGTTTCACCTTGTCCAATTGCACGTAATGTATCTGCTGACCCTAAGTCAAATGTCACAATTTTCTTTGGATTTGTTTTCACTTCAACTGTTTCTGATCCATCTGTTAATTGCACTTGTTTCACTGAGTTTTCTTGAGTTGTTGATGTCACATTTGTTGTTTTTGTACCACAAGAAGCTAATAAAAATGTTGCTCCCATAACTACGGTTGTTAATAATTTTTTCATATGTTTCTCCTACTTTACTGTAATATATTTTTTTCCTGAAACTTCTATCACTTCGATGTCAATTTCATATAATTCTGATAAGGTTTGATTCGTAACTACATCCATGGTATTGCCATGAAACTTACATTTTCCTTCTTTAAAGGCTACTAAATAATCAGAAAAGTTAATCGCCATATTTAAATCGTGCATCACAATGACCACTGTTTTATCTAGATTTTCTACCATATAACGGAGTAATTTCATTATTTCTACTGCTTGTTTTAAATCTAAATGATTTAAGGGTTCATCTAGTAAAACAATGTCTGTATCTTGAGCTAATACCATTGCGATAAAGACTCTTTGCATTTGCCCGCCTGATAACGTTTGTATCGAACGGTCCCTTAACTCTAATAAATTCGTATGTTTTAATGCTTGATCAATCATTTGATAATCAAGTGTCGATAACTTTCCTTTTGAATAAGGATAACGTCCAAAGCTAACTAACTCTTCTACTGTTAAAGATACTTGAAAAGATTGATTCTGTTTTAAAACGGATAATTCTTTTGCCAGTTCTTTGGAATTCCAAGCTTCAATTTCTTTACCCTTAATCCATAATTGACCAGAATCTTTTTGTAATAGTCGACTCATAATCGAAACTAATGTAGATTTTCCTGCTCCATTTGGCCCGATAAAAGCTGTTAACTGATTTTTTGGAATCGTTAATGAAACGGAATCGACAACTACCGTATCATATGCTTTATGAATATTTTTTAATTCCACTACGGTACCTTCCTTTCAATAACAATACAAAATATAATAATCCTCCAAACCATTCGATGACGACACTAATTGGAATGTTTAAATGGAAGAGCTTCTCAATAACAAGTTGTCCTCCAAGTAATAAAATACTTCCTAACAAAAATGCAATCGTCCACATATGTAAGTGTCGATAATCTTTAATCCATTGATACGTTACATTTGCAATCATAAATCCTAAAAATTGCATTGGACCCACCAATGTTGTAGACAGACTAGTTAGTAATACAATGACTAATAAAATCCACTTCTCTTCTCTTGCGACATTTACACCTAGTATTTGAGCTTGAACTTTCCCCAAATGAAATACATTTAACACCATGTATTTTCTCATTAAATAAATGACTGAGATTATTGTTAAAATAACTACCACAATGACTAATTCACTTTGATGATGCATTCTTTGGAAGGAGGGAAATAATTTTCCTTGCAATTTATCAAATTCATTTGGATCCATTAATACTTGAACAAATGTACTTAAACTTCTAAACAATGTTCCAAACGCTAAACAAATAAATAATAGCATTGAAAATGGAATCGACAGTAGATCATTAAATGCTCGATAAATCAAGAAGAAAAAAATCATCTGCAAGACAATTGTAAGAATTGAAATCCACAGATTTGGCGCTGTTTCCATTCCTAAACTTAATTGTCCCCAATAAACCAATGTTTGAAACAATACAAAGACACTCTCAATTCCAAGAACACCCGGTGTTAAAAATCGGTTTTGTACAATTGTTTGGAAACTAATGGTCGATATCGAAACACATAAACTAACTAATAAAATGACTAGCCATTTTATAACTCTCTTTTTAAATAAGAGGACAGAGAATTTTCCCATATTTCCGATTGGAAAAAATAAGAAAATAGCACTGATAATGAGTAATAAGCTTACTAATGTAATTGTTAATAGAAGGGTTCTTTTCTTCATCGAATGCTCCCCCTTCTTTGCAAGCTAATTCTTAAGATTTGACTAATTAATAGTCCAGCTCCAACAATCCCTAAAATCAGACTAACTGATACTTCATAAGGTGGAATGACTAATCGAGCAACAATATCGCATGCTAGAACTAGTACTGCACCTAATAGAGCTGTTTGTGGAATCGTCTTTTTTAAATCATCTCCCGATAAATATCGTACTAAGTTTGGAATAATTATTCCTATAAAAGGAAGTGAACCTACTGTTATCATCGTAACACTCGTTGTAAGTGAAACGAGTAATAGTGTTAACCATTCTAATCTCTTATAAGAAATTCCTAAATTCAAACTAATCGATTCTCCTAAATTAGCAATCGTATAAACATGTGCTAATTTCGTAGAAATAACAATAATGATCAAACCAAAGAATAACCATTCGTATTGGTGAGTTTGAATCATGGAGAAGGATCCTTGTGTCCATGACGTTAAACTTTGTACGAGATGAAATTGATACGATATCATATTGGTAAAGGCTGAAATCATTCCACTAAAAATTAATCCTACTAAAGGAATCATCCACTTCTCTTTCAATTGTAAGGATTGCTGAATCATAATAAAAACAATCGTCAGTGCAAATGAACATATAAAGGCACATAGCATTTTCTGAAATAAGCTAGGTCCATTAAAAAAGAATAAACTTAATAGTAGTCCTAATTTTGCTGCTTCAGTGGTACCAATTGTACTAGGTGCTGCAAATTCATTTTGCGTCATTGTCTGAAATTCTTATATTTGATTCGTTAGCAACGAACTCTGGCTAAACGAAGTCTATGATAAAGCTTATCTTTTACTCTTTTTCCCTATTCAAATTTTTTTATTTCTACTTTATTTAGCTTACTAAATAAGGTATAATATTCACAAGAAAACGTTATCAAATCTTAATTTAATTAATTGGAGGTTTTGTTATGATGGTTATAAATCCTCAAAGGTATAAAAATGGAGATACTTTTTATAAACTTTAATCTAAAACTCTATTGGATAAAGTGTTTAAAATCATTATGGAAAGCTTTTTCTATAAAGGAGGAATTTATATGAACGGTGTTTTAATTGTTGGAGCTGTATTTGCGTTAATTTTTATTGGATTGATTATGAATTTCAAAAAGATAGTTAGATGGATAAAAAATATTTAATATTTAGCTTCAAAGTAAAAAGGTATAAAAGCTTTGCTATTGCTCTGCTTTTATACCTTTTCTTATACAAATCTTCTATGTTTTGATTGGCTCCATTTTACGGTGATCCAGCCACTAAATGTTCCTACGATTGCTCCTGCTAGTACATCTGTTGGGTAATGAACATATAAGTACATTCTTGAAAAAGCAATGAGGCTTGCTAAAACGAAAGCCATAATCCAGTACTTTTTCAAACGAAGGAAATACAATACACTAACTACTGTAAATGAAATAGCTGTATGCCCTGATGGAAATGAATAATCTAATGGTTTTGAAATTAATAAAGAAATCGCTGAATTAACCTCATATGGACGAGTTCTTGCTACAATTGGTTTAATGAGACCATTACACAAAATTGTATTGATTACTACCGCAATAGCTAATAGAATCCCTAGTGATCTTGTTTTCTTATTCATTAACAAAACTGCAATTATCGCTAGCCAAATGAATCCAACATTTCCTAATGAAGTGATAAAAATCATGATAGAATCTACTATTGGATGATGTAATTTTTGAAATCCATCAAGAATTTGTAATTCTGTCATCTATTTGGAATCCTTTTCTTTTAATTTTTGTAATCCTAATACTAATAATAGACCTACTAAAGCTGAGATTGGTGAAAATGTTGAAAAATTCATTGCTTCTTGAGGAATTTTTAATGTTGTTGGTCCCATTACAATCGCATAAAATGAACCAATCATCATTCCAATAATGCCATAAATCATTTGACTACGATAATGTTCTAAACAATATTTAATGGCTTTAACAACAAATAAGGCTCCTGCTAATACCCCTAAACTAAAAATAGCTAAACTTGGAACATAAGCTAAGTGAAAAGTTAATACTTCTTTTACTGCAAAAACAACTGGAATATAAGCTCCAAATATTAATAATAATGTTGAACCAGAAATTCCTGGTAAAAACATTGCAGAAATTGCAATCATTCCAATAAAGAACAATTTAATGGAATCTAGAATAGAAAACTGGCTTAAATCAAAACTTCCTTTACCACTACTAGAATTTAGCCATGTAATTCCTGCAACAATAGCTACTCCGAGTAAAAGATAAAAAATCCCCACTAATGGTTTTTTCAAAGATTCTTTTTCTTCCACCATCATTAATGGAATCGCTCCTGCAATAAATCCAATAAATAATGAACTGACACCATATATATGTGATTCAAATAAGGAAGATAATACTAAAATGGCACTGACCATCCCAATTACCCAACCAATACCTAATTTTATTAAATAAGTAAAAGCTTCTTTCTTCTCCTTTGTACTTCCAAAAGCAATATCATGAATCGAACCAATAAATTGGTCATAAAATCCCATAATAAAAGCTACTGTTCCTCCAGAAACTCCAGGAACACTATCGGCTAATGCCATACAAAATCCATTTAAAATTTGACGAAACATAAGTTTCTCCTTTCATTTATAAATAAAGAGACTAGGCTACTGCCCAGTCTCCATCAATACTAGTCTAAGAAATCTTTCAATTGTTTTGAACGACTTGGATGGCGTAATTTACGAAGTGCCTTCGCTTCAATTTGACGGATTCTTTCACGAGTAACTCCAAATACTTGGCCTACTTGTTCTAATGTACGGATTTCTCCATTTTTGTCTAGACCAAAACGTAAACGTAATACATTTTCTTCACGATCCGTTAATTGTTCTAATACTTCATCTAATTGTTCTTTTAATAATGCATAAGCTGTATGTTCAGCTGGACTTGTTGCATTATCATCTTCAATAAAGTCTCCTAAATGTGAATCATCTTCTTCCCCAATTGGAGTTTCTAATGACACTGGTTCTTGAGCAATTTTTAGAATTTCTCTCACTTTTTCAGTTGGTAAATCCATTTCTGCTCCAATTTCTTCAGGAGTAGGTTCGCGTCCTAAATCTTGTAATAGTTGTCTTTGGATACGAACTAATTTATTGATGGTTTCTACCATATGAACTGGAATACGAATTGTACGTGCTTGGTCAGCAATGGCACGAGTAATTGCCTGACGAATCCACCATGTAGCATATGTTGAAAACTTAAACCCTTTTGTATGGTCAAATTTTTCAACAGCTTTCATTAATCCCATATTTCCTTCTTGAATTAAATCTAAAAACTGCATTCCACGTCCTACATAACGTTTCGCAATCGATACTACTAAACGTAAGTTTGCTTCTGCTAAATCTTGTTTTGCTTCTTGATCTCCTTGTTGAATTCTTAAAGCAAGATTCACTTCTTCATCCGCACTTAATAATGGTACTCGACCAATTTCTTTTAAATACATACGAACAGAGTCATTAATTTTTACATTTGAAGATATAGCTGTTTCATCTTCTGAGATTTCTACTTCTGCTTCTTTTGAAGATTCTGCAGATAATTGACGACTAGTTGGTCCACCATCTGTATCCACTACACTAACACCAGCATCTTCAAATTGTTGAATTAATTTATCCATTCCCTCTGCATCTAATTCATATGGAATCGCAATTTGCGCTGATAAATCATCATATAAAATTTGTCCAAACAATTTTCGTTCTGCTAATAATTTACTTGTAGCTTCTTTTAGCGTTTGACCATTTTTATTGTTTTCAACTGTCATCCACTATTCCTCCATTCATGATTTTTTTAATTGTTTCTGTATATTAATTAACTCCATCATTAACTGATTCGCTTTCGTTTTATCATTTAATAATTGAGCTTCTTTTAGTTCTTGCAAACATCTTTGATACTGTTGTTTTAAATCTTCTTTTTTAGATAAAAAATACATTAAATCATGAATCTCTTTTTCCGTACATTCTTGCGGCATTTCTAACCACTCAATCATCGACAATAAATTCCGATTTACTGTATCCGATTCATCTAAAAAATTCATAAATTCTTGAACTAGTAACTCTTCAAGATGTTGCTCACGAAAACTTTTCAACAAAATATAAAATTGTTGATAGTCCACAAAAGGAAATTCAAACTCTTCATCTTCCCTTAATAAATAACTCCATGCTTCTGGAGAATGTAACAAACGATAGAGAAGTTGTTTCTGAGAAATTTCCATTGGACTTTCCTGAGAAATTTTTACAGGAGTTGATGTCCACTCTCGTGTTGTTTGAGAAGATTGTTGTTTAAATTTTCTCTGGGCAAAATGAACTTGACTAGAAAGTAAATCAACTGAAATTCCAAACTCATCTGATAATGATTTTATCGCAAATTCACGTTCAATGGGTTTAGAAATTTTGGCTAATTCCATCGTCATTTGTTCTAAAAATTGCACTTTTTCTCGTTCAATATCTAAGCGATATTGTTTTGAAAAATATCGTTTTTTAAACTGAAAAACAGATTCTGTATGATGAGACAATTGTTCTAGATAAGCTTTGGCTCCTCGTTGTTGAATGAACTCATCTGGATCTTTTCCAGCATCTAAAGACAAGATTGAAATCGTTAGAGCAGAGTTTTCTTGTAATAATTCAATTGCCCGATTTGTTGCATCCAATCCCGCTCTATCACTATCATAGGCAATAATAATTTCATTTGCCACTCTTGATAAGATTTGAATTTGATCTTTTGTTAATGAGGTACCCATCGATGCTACCCCATTTTTTGCACCAGCTTGCCACGAAGCAATGACATCCATATATCCTTCATATAAAACGACTTGTCCTGTTTTACGAATCGATGATTTTGCTAAATCATAATTAAATAAGAATTGTCGCTTATTAAAAATAGGAGTTTCTGAACTATTTAAGTACTTTGCTTCTTGTTCATCAACTATTTCCTCATCATTGGGTAATATGCGGCCAGAAAAAGCAATCACTTTTCCTTGCTCATTTCGAAGAGGAATCATGATTCGATGATAAAAACGATCGATAAAATCATCATTTCTTGCAATGAATAATCCCGATTCTTCCATCTGTTGAGGTGTTAATGGAATTTGTTTCATCAAATTCGTCACATAAGTGCGATCTTTTAATGCAAGTCCTATTTTAAAGGTTTGAATGGTTTCTAATGTATATCCTCTATTTTGTAGATAATCTAATGCTTTTTCACCGCCACGTGTTTGTAATAACACATGTTGATAAAATTCAGCCGCTTTTTCATGCGCTGTTATGAGCGGTTGATGCGTATCTTGAACAGATGGTTTAGAAACCGAATATTTATTTTCAAATGGAATTTGTGCTAATTCTGCAACTTTTGCTACAGATTCAACAAAAGAAAGCCCTTCGATTTCTGATATAAAAGAAAAAACAGATCCTCCTCTGCCACAACTAAAACAATGATAGAGTTGCTTTTCCTCTGTTACTGAAAAAGAAGGTGTGCGCTCATCATGAAAAGGACAATGGCCAAAATAATTCTTTCCTCGTTTTTTCAAAGAAACATACTGACTAATAATATCCACAATATTTGCTTGTGATTGAATCTGATTCAGTGTTTCTTCAGGAATAACTTGACTCATAAAACTGCCTCCTTTTCCTGAAATATTAAGGAACTTCTCCGGTTTCGCCTAATATCCCTAATGATACAGGATATATAATATCATCAAATGAAAATTGTTTCAACTAATTTTACTTTTCTTTTAAAAATAAAAATAAGGGGGCAAAAAAGGGGCAAACTTTTGTCGTTTTTGCCACTTTGAGCTAGTTTTGGCAAAAAATAAAAACCCAAGAATGCGATAATACCGCGATTCTTGGGTTACAGCTAGTATAGAAAATGACTAGCCTAATTTGTTATAATATTCAACGATTAATGATTCGTCAACATCAGATGTTAACTCATCACGTAATGGTAGACGGTTTAATGAACCTTCTAATTTTTCTTCATCAAATGTAACAAATTCTGGACGTCCATATAAAGATTCTAAAGACTCTTTAATGATTGTTAAGTTACGTGATTTTTCACGAACACCAATAACATCTCCAACTTGTACTTGGAATGAAGGGATATCTACACGTTTGCCATTTACAGTGATATGTCCGTGGTTTACTAATTGACGAGATTGGCGACGAGTTGAAGCTAATCCTAAACGGTAAACTACGTTATCTAAACGTTGTTCTAGAAGGATCATGAAGTTTTCACCATGTTTACCTTCTTTAATTTTGCCAGCTTTTTTGAATAAAGTAGCAAATTGACGTTCGTTCATACCATACATATGACGTAATTTTTGTTTTTCTTGTAATTGTTGACCATACTCAGATAATTTACTACGGTTATTTGGTCCGTGTTGACCTGGTGCGTATGGACGACGAGCGATTTCTTTTCCTGTTCCTGAAAGTGAAATGCCTAAACGACGAGATAACTTCCAGCTTGGTCCAGTGTAACGTGACATTGAACATTCCTCCAATAATAAAAATTTTTTTGGAGTAAAATAATTGCGAAACAGTAGATTCGTGCAGTCTCTACTAGGGTTCACCTTTGCAGCCGTGGTTACTACCTTCCTCTTAATGGATAGGACTGTTGACGAGCTTCTCTTATTTCTGCTGCATATTTTACACAAAAATTATTGTATCAGATGTTTGAATAAAATGCAAACTATTTTATCCAATTTCTTCCCATTCCATTTGAATATTTGCACATCGATTTCCATCTTGCGAAATTAAATGATACGTTTGTCTTCTCTCTTGACTCTCTAATGTATTTTCTTCCCATAAAGTCGAACATGCAATCGTTGATTCTGGTAATACTTCTTTTTCATATTTAATCACAACTTGTTTTAACTGATGCCCCTTTAAAAAATCCATTCCTAATTCACTAAAAGCAAAATCAAAGTAACGAGCATTATTGACGTGGAGATTAGCATCAATATCATTGATTCGTATTTTATATTCTCCCGTTGTGGCATCTGAAAAATCTTTTTTAGGAATTCGAGTTGCTTTTCTCATTTCTTTTCCAATAGACATTGGATATTCCAACACAACTTCTTCATCTATTGAAACAATTTTGCGTGCCTTCATATCCAGCATAGCAAATGTCGTAATACATTCAAACAACTCTTCTCTTTCTTTTGTAAGAATGCGATATTCACGGTAAGTAAAAAATTTATTATAGCTAATCGCTTGTGTTTCAATGATAACTTCTTCATCTACTTTTGGCATGCGATGAATCTCTATTTCGTGTTGAATCACAATCCATGTATAGCCCTTTTCATAAACTAAGTTTGGATTTTGTAATTGTTGTTGTTGCTTTCTAGAAGCTAACATCATCATTCCTAAAGCTTGACTTAATAATAAATTCCCTTTCCAATCACATTCATATGGAAGAATGGTACGCTCTACTTGGCAAATTACATCAACCGTCATAGCTTCCTCCTATAAATTCCAAATATCTTGACTATCTTCATTTAATACTGATACGATTTCTCCTTTATGGAAAATAACAATCGTATCTGTTGGTAAATGCATCATATCATAAAAGTTTGGATAATTAGGGAAAATTTCATAAGCTTTTGCTCCTGATAATGGTTGAGATTCAATTTCTTGATCAACAGGTGCTACATACCATGTTTCATCATCAAAACGATGCGCATAAAAATCTTCCACATCAAATGTATGATTTGCAATAATAACCGGACTATCAAAACGGAATGGAACTAACTTTCCTAATGTTTTCGTATGTTTTCCGGCTTTAAATGTTTTTTGAACAATTTCTAAGAAATAACTACAATCTGTAATCCATTCCTCTAATTGTTTTTGTTCATAATTTGGAACGCAAACATGATACTCATTTTCAATGGAAACAACTTTAATATTTCCATAATGAATTGGAATTAATTGATTTAATTCTTCTAAATTTTCTTCAAAATAATCTTCTACAATCGTTAATAAATCTTCTGCTTCTTTTTGATAAGCCTCTTTGGTTTCTAATATAAATAATCGTTCTTGAATGGTTCTTGTAAATTTCATTTCATCACTCCTTGTTTTCTAGTATACAGTATTTAAAACATTTTTTCTTGTATCTTCCCCTCATACTAATAAATTTGTTATACTAGAGTCAATTAAGGGGGCTTAATATGAACGACCAATTATTTTATAAATTTTATCAAAAAACACCACTAGAAAGAAAAAACATTTTATCAAACTTATCTCATTTATCAGATGAAAAAAAATCAAACTTATTCAATGGATTCAACTTACCAGAGTCAGTAGCTAATCAAATGATTGAAAATCAAATCGGACTATATGACTTACCACTTGGAATAGTGCCAGAAGTAACGGTAAATGGTAAAACTTATACCGTCCCAATGGTAACAGAAGAACCTTCCGTAATTGCTGCAGCAAGTAATGGTTGTAAAATTATTCATCGTTCTGGGGGATTTACTACTACTCAAGAAAAGAGAGAAATGATTGGGGAAATTGCGATCTATGATTCTCCCTATTCTATAGAAGAAATTGAGGAAAAACTTTCAAAACAAATGGAACACTTATTTTCTATCGCTCATGAAGCTCACCCTTCTATTGTCAAACGTGGTGGAGGAATTCAAAAGATTTGGGTAGAAGAAAAACAACATCCTCATCATACATTTTATGTATTTTATGTTTCTGTTGATACTAAAGAAGCAATGGGGGCAAATATTTTAAATACGATTTTAGAAGCCTTGGTTGCTCCTATCGAAACTTTTGCAAACGGAACTTGTATTATGGCAATTTTATCGAATTTAGCAACTCATTCTGTTGTCACGACTACATGCCGTATTCCATTTGAACAATTAGGAACAAAGACGATTTCTGGAGAAGAAATTGCCAAAAGAATTGAAATTGCAAGTGAACTATCCCAAGTAGATACTTATCGAGCTGCTACTCATAATAAAGGAATTATGAATGGAATTGATGCTGTCGTTATTGCAACTGGAAATGATTGGCGAGCGATTGAAGCTGGAGCACATGCTTATGCTACCCTATCAGAAACCTATCAACCTTTTAGTAAATGGTTCATCGATGATAATAAAGAATTAGTAGGAACATTGAGTATTCCAATGCCAATTGGAACGGTCGGTGGCTCTATTGCCATTCATCCCGCTGCTCAATTTGCTCATGAATTATTGATGAATCCATCTGCTAAAGAATTAGCTTCTATTATCGCTTCTATTGGTTTAGTACAAAATTTTGCTGCATTAAAAGCATTAGTAACGGATGGCATTCAAAAAGGACATATGAACTTACAAGTAAAATCTCTTGCTTTAACAGCTGGAGCCACGGAAGAAGAAATTCCACAAATTGTACAATTATTAAAAGAACAAAAACATTTTAATTTAGAAACTGTGCAAAAAATTTTAGAAAGTATTAGATAAGTATAAAAGCCATGATATTCTCACTTGCGAATATCATGGCTTTTGTTACTACCTCAGAAAAATCTATTGTTTTAGACGTTCTCTCATTTATTCATATAAAAAAGAAAAGATTTTTCAGCGTAGCATTGGTACTAGAAGCTGTTTTTCAGCTTCTAGTACTGGAAAAATCGAGACCTTAGGCTCGATTTTTAGCCATGAGATTCGCTTTTGCGAAGCTGCTGGCGTCCATTGCTACCTCAGAAAAATCTATTTATTTATCTCTCATCTTCTGTATATTCCATCAATGTAAAGATGTCATATCCTTCGATTTTTTCACGACCTTTTAAGTCTGTTAATTCCACTAAGAATGCTAAACCAACAACTTCTCCACCTAATTTTTCAACTAATTTCGCACAAGCATCCATTGTTCCACCTGTTGCTAATAAGTCGTCACAAATTAATACTTTTTGTCCTGGTTTTACAGCATCTTTATGTAAATGTAATTCTGCAGTACCATATTCTAAATCATATTCTACAGAAACTGTTTCACGAGGTAATTTTCCTTTTTTACGTGCAGGTGCAAAACCAATTCCTAATTCATATGCAACAGGACATCCAACAATAAATCCACGAGCTTCAGGACCAACAATCATGTCAGCTCCTCTGCTTTTCGCATAATCTACGATTTGTTGTGTCGCATATTGATATGCTTTTCCATCTGCCATTAAAGGTGAAATATCTCTAAAAATAATTCCTTCTTTAGGATAGTTTGGTACACTTGCAATGTAATTTTTTAAATTCATTTTTCTTCCTCCATATTTGTCAGCCAATTTGTTAATTCTGAAAATTGACTATAGATAAATACTCTTTCGAGCCAAAGTTCTTCTTGCAATTGTTTCATTAAGTTAGACTGCATTAAATCCATTGATGTGGATTCTGGATTTAATCTTAAACAGCCGTTTTCTATTATAACAAATTTTAATTCAAAAAACACTTTTAATATCACTTTAAATTGATCTAGTGGAATTTTTAAATAATTTGCTAGTTCTCCTGTTTTTTCATTATAGGGAACATTTGAATGTGTTTTTAAATATTGATAAACAGCCACAAATCTTTCCCTTGTCGGAATTCCCATTGTCATAATAGATTTTGGCGTATATGCAATAATATATATTTTTTGCGTATAGGAATGTTTACGAAATTCTTGAATGACTTCTTTAGATTTTGGACAATCAAATAATACAATCGATTCAAAATTATCTTGCTGTTCTTCTCTCATCCATTCTTCTATTGAGAATACTTTAGAAGTTGGATCAATTCTTTCACTCACTAATGGTTTAAGTGCTTCTCTTTCAACTAAATAAGCTGCCTTCTTCACGGATAAATGATCCGGACGAATTTTATTCGTACGCCAATCAAAAATTAACGCATCTTTTACAGCAATGTCTTTTAACATTAATTGAGGCAAGCGATTTTGTTGCCATTCATTAATTTCTAAAGTTCCAATGACTTCAACTTCTACTTGAAGATTTAAGCTATCTGCCCATTCTCCTTTATTAAAGATTAAAGCTTGTAACTGTTGCTGTTCAGAGTTCAACGTTAATTTTAAATGCTGTTGTTGAGCTCCAATTTTTTGTTTCTGCCCGACTGTTACGGAACTAATTTTAAAAATTGGTTCAGTATTATTCGTTCCATATGGTTTTAATGCTTGAAGAGAATCGATAAATTCTACATTTACTTGAGAAAGTGATAATGCTTCTTCTATATTAATCACTTTTTCCTCTTCCAATAATTCAGGATGTTGTTTCGCATAGGTCTCAATAGCTTCCATAAAAGCTGGTAACATCACTGTTTCGACACTGAGTCCGGCAGCCATATGATGTCCACCAAATTTAGCTAAAGTGTCTTGACATTCCGTTAGGGCATCATAGAGATTAAACTGTGCGCAAGATCTTGCAGAACCTTTTGCCATTAATCCATCTGATTGAATCCCTAAAACAATCGTTGGCTTTTGTAATTGTTCAACGATTCGACTTGCAACAATTCCTAGCACTCCTTCATGCCAATTAGATTGAGCTAATACTAAAACTTTTTGATTCATTTGTGCTTTAGCTAATTCTAAAGCTTCTTTTGTAATATCATCTACAATTTGTTTTCTCTTAGCATTTTCTTGTTGCATTAAAGTCACAACTTCTTGGGCGACTTCATCATCAAAAGTCGTAAAGAGCGCCACACCTGGAGTCGCATCTCCTAATCTTCCAAGAGCATTTAAACAAGGACCAATTTGAAACCCTATTGTTTTCTCATCTATGGTACCAGGAGTTAATTGTAATTCTTGAAATAAGTAACTTAACCCAATTCTCTCTGTTTGATTTAATTGTTGTAAACCTAATTTTACTAAACTACGATTTTCATCCGTTAAACTAACTAGGTCTGCAATTGTTCCAATACAAGCAATTTCTGCTAGTTCAACAGGGAGTTCTCCTAATAATGCATGTGCCAATTTAAAAGCAACTCCTGCTCCAGATAAATCTCCAAAGGGATACTCACCATCTGGATGGCGAGGATGAATCACTGCATAAGCTTTAGGGAGAACAGGAGGAATCTCATGGTGATCTGTTACAATAACATCACATTGTTGACTCATTGCCCATTCAACACTTTCATGAGCCGCAATTCCACAGTCAACCGTTATAATTAAAGATACTCCTTTTTCAAGATACTCTTCAAAAACACGGATATTCGGACCATATCCATCTATAAAACGATTTGGCAAATAATATTCTACTTGTGCACCCATCATTTCTAATGTTTCGTATAATACTGCAGTACTAGTAATACCGTCAGCATCATAGTCCCCGAATATTAAAATACTTTCATCCGTTTCAATCGCTTGTTGAATCCGTTGAATCGCTTTTTCCATATCATACATTAAATATGGATCATGCCATAATGTCGGTGAAGATGATAGAAATTCTTGAATTTGTTCCTCAGTTTGATATCCTCTTCTCCTACAAATTTGAACCAATAAAGGAGAAAGTCCTAATGTTTTCGCAATTTCTTTTGAACTTTCTTCTATTTCTTTATTGACCAAATCCCATTTAGCATTTGCAAAAGACATCCTATCACCTCCAGAACTTATTTTTTATTAAATAATTTTAAAATACTAAAGTCTCCAATTTTTGGGAAACAGAAGTTTAATTTTGCTGCAAGATTCATACTATACGGTACATTCACTTCTCTTTTTTGAAGTTTCATTCCTCGAACTATTTTTCTTGCAACTTCCTCACTTGTTAAAACATATAGAGATACACTTGCTAAATATTTTCCTGTTGGTTCTGCTTTTTCAAAAAATTGAGTAGCAATTGGTCCAGGATTGACCGTCATTACATGAATGCCTTGTTCTTTTAATTCTAAACGCAAAGCGTTAGAATAACCTAACACTCCAAATTTTGAAGCTGAATAAACCGAAGTTTTTGGAGTTGCTGTTTTCCCTGCTTGAGAAGCAATTTGTACAAACATTCCTGATTTTTTCTTGATAAATTTTGGAAGATAATGTTGCGTCGTTTGAATTAAAGTATATAAATTCAATTGTAACATCTCTTCAATTTCTTCTTTTGATAAATCAACGGCTTGTTTTAAATAGCCTCTTCCTGCATTATTAATGACTATGTCTACATCAATAGACTTTATTTTTTCTAATAACAATTCTACTTCAGTTGCTTTTGATAAATCACAGGGATAGTAATAAACTGGTTGATTCGTCCATTGTTGGCATGTATTGGCTACTTGTTTTAAGACTTCTTCACGTCTTGCCACTAATATTAAACCGGCTTGTTGTTTGGCACATTCATAAGCTAATTGTTCGCCTAAGCCTCCACTAGCTCCTGTAATCAATACCATTTTCCCATTTATTGAAAACTGTTCACGTTTTACCATATTAATTTCTTCCAATCGTAAATGTATCAAAATCTTTGACTACTTTTGTTTGTGGGAAAACTTTACGAGCTTCCTGTTCTAATTGACTCACTTGATGCCCTAAATAACGCGCACTAATATGAGTTAAATATAATTGTTGAACATTCGCTTCTAAAGCAATCGTTGCCGCTTGTTTACTGGTTGAATGGAAATGTTGACGAGCAGTTTTTTCTTTATCTGCTTCATAAGTAGCTTCATGAACGAGAACATTAGCATTTTGCGCTAAAGTAATACTTTTCGGAGTAAATCTTGTATCTCCACAAATGACTACGATACGTCCTTTAATATCTTCACTGACATAGTCTTTTCCATCAATTACACGACCATCTTCTAATGTGACCACTTCCCCACGTTTTAATCGACCAAAAACAGGACCAAATGGCACTCCTAGCGCTTTTAATTCATCTGCTTTTAATTCACCAATTTGGTCAGCTTCTGTGATTCGAAATCCATAAGAAGGAATACCATGTTCTAACTTCATCGCTTCTACTTTAAATTGTTGATCCGAAAACAATACTCCATCCTCTTCAAATTCAATCACTTTCAATGGATAGCTAAGTTTAGAATATGAAACTGAAATACTTGCATCAATAAAACGTTTAATACCTTTTGGCCCATAAACGATTAATTCATCTTCTCCACCTTGGAATGAGCGACTCGTTAACAAACCTGGTAATCCAAAAATATGATCTCCATGAAGATGCGTAATAAATATTTTTTTAATTTTTCCTGGTCGAATGGTTGTGTTTAAAATTTGTTGTTGCGTTGCTTCTCCACAATCAAATAACCAGATTTCATTTCTTTCATCTAATAGTTTCAAAGCGATTGACGAAACATTTCTCATTTTGGCTGGAACTCCAGCACCTGTACCTAAAAATTGTAATTCCATACTTGCTCCTAACTACCTCTTAATGTTTGATAAATCATTTTAGCAATCCATAATCCTTGTTGATGGGCTCCAGTAGTATTAACAATTGATGCTTTTTCATAGAACCAATCTGGATGTGTACTTGCTTCAGTTTTCCAATCAATATAATAAACATTTGAATATTTATCGGCTAATTGATTCGCAATTTGATTAATTTCACGTTGCCATGTACGATTAATCGTATTTGACACTAAAAATATTTGTTTATCCATTCCAATATTTTTTAAAACAGCATCTAATTGTCCCTTCGTATAAGCTCCATTACTTCCAACCATTAATACAATGATATCTCCCAATTGTTTTTGTTGTTTCAATTGATCAATCATTCCACCGAGTTCAAACACTTGAAGATCTCGATTGGCACTAATCACGGCATTGGGATATAATGTTGGAATTTCTTGAGCCATCGCTAATAACATCGTATCACCAATAAAAGTAATAGAACTATTCGAACTAAATACCGTTTCTTCTCGACTTAGTCCTTGAATATTATTAATCGTTTTAACGGTTTTTTTATCAGTATTTCGAGTATTTTTTGATAAAGATTCACTAGCTAATAATACTTCTTGTAAAGCTGATTCTTGAGCAGATAATCTTGGACTTGCTTGAATAAATCCAATTACTAAAATCATGACAATCGAAATATAATACACTACTTTTACTGTTCTTCGTGTTGAATGACTCCACTGTGATGTTAATCGTTGCATAACTTTAGTGAATTTTCCTCTTTCAAATAATTGATACCAAAGTTCTCCTAAAATAACTAATAACACAATTTCTACCAATCTATGTAAAACTGGGGTAGAACTAGTATCCCCAATCTTAGCTTGGTATAAAACCGATAATGGTAAGTACCATAAATAATAAGAAAGACTTCTTCTACCGATTACCGTTAAAGGTTTTAAACGAAAGAATAAAGAGGTCACTGATTTAGGATGTAGGGAAATCATCATTAAAACTGCTACAATGACATCAAAAATAAACATGCCGCCTCTGAATGTGATAGAGCTATGTTCTTTCATTGTAAATAAGAATAAAATTAATAATCCAATTGGTACAAAACGAATCGCTGATTCATAGCGATATTTTTGTGTATACTCTCCATAAAATTTTTGAATCGGAAATAATAAGGCTACAACTGCTCCCATTAAAACAGAAAAAGCACGTGTATCCGTTCCAAACAATATTCTTAAGAAATTAGCATTTGAAACATCTTTTGCCATCATTAATAATACAGAGGCCACTAACAGTACAATGACAACCTTTTGTAACACTTGATGTTTTTTAATCATCACACTTAAAAATACAAATAAAATTGGCCATAATAAATAATATTGAACCGCTAATGACATGTACCATAAATGAGAAAATGGCGATTGCGTTAATACCGTTATCGCATGATCATTTTCCTGAATAATTTGCCACCAGTTATTCATAAAGAATAAATTGGAAACCATTGTACTTCTTAAATTCACTAAGAGTTCCCTTTGAAATAGTAGTAAATAGAAAATTACTGCTATAATCATCGCAAAAGTCGGGACAATAATTCGTTTTAATCTTCGTGTTAAAAATGACTTTAACGGTACTTTTCCATTTTTCATTAATGAATCCATTAGACTAGCGGTCATAAAATAACCTGACAATAATAAAAAGATATTTAAACCTAGAAATCCACCTGGAATACGGTAAGCCATCATTTGATGGCCTACGATACTCATAATCGCAATGGCTCTTAATCCATCAAAAGCTGCGATATACTCTCGTTTTTCAATTTCAGTTCTATCAATCATGACATCACCTAATCGACAAACTCAAAGACAAATTTACGAATTCTAACCATATCACCGTTTTCAGCACCTTGACTACGTAAGGCAGCATCGACACCCATTCCACGTAATTGACGTGAAAAACGCATCACAGATTCATCATGTTCCATATTCGTCATTAAGAATAATTTTTCTAGTTTTTCTCCATATAATACCCATGTACCATCAGGATCTCTTGTAATATCAAATGGACGTTCTTCTTCTTCCAACCCATAAACCATATGAGTTTGAGCTTCTTGTACTTCATCTAATGGGAAGAATTCTGTTTCTTCTAATATTTCTGCTGTTCTTGCTAGTAGTGCTTGTAAGCCATCTTTACGATAAGCAGAAATCGGGAAAATTTCAGGCATTTCTTGACCATCTGGTAAGTTTTCTTGTAAATCTTTTTTAAATTGTTCTAATAATTCTTCAGACTGTGGTTGATCCATTTTATTTGCCACAATAATCATTGGACGTTCTAATAACCTTAAATGATAAGAGCCTAGTTCTTGCATAATCACTTGATAATCTTCGTAAGGATTTCTTCCTTCCATTGAAGCCATATCAATGACATGTAGTAATACTTTTGTACGTTCAATATGTTTTAAGAAGTGGATTCCTAAACCAACACCCATATGAGCTCCTTCGATTAACCCAGGAAGGTCGGCTACAACAAATTGCTCACCATTTGGAGCTTGTGTCATCCCTAATTGTGGATTTAAAGTTGTAAAATGATAATCCGCAATTTTTGGTTTTGCGCTAGAAATTACCGATAATAAAGTTGATTTTCCTACAGATGGGAATCCAACTAAACCGACATCTGCTAATACTTTTAATTCTAATTCAATTTCAAATTCTTCTCCTGGTTCTCCATTTTCAGCAATATCTGGAGCCGGATTTTTATGAGTAGCAAAGCGAATATTTCCACGGCCTCCACGACCACCCTTTGCTACGACTACTTCTTGATCTACTTCTACTAAGTCTGCAATCAATTCTTTTGTTTGAGCATTACGAACAATCGTTCCAGCAGGTACTTTAACAATTAAGTCATCTGCTCCACGACCATACATACTTTTACTCATCCCATTTTCACCAGGTTTTGCTTTGAAATGACGTTTGTGACGGAAATCTAATAACGTTCTAAGTCCTGAATCGACTTTAAAAATGACACTACCGCCTCGTCCACCATCTCCACCAGCAGGACCTCCATCTGGGACGTATTTTTCTCTTCTAAATGCTACCATACCGTTACCACCGTCTCCGGCTTTCACCCATATCGTCGCACGATCATAAAAAACTGCCATTAGGATTTACTCCTTTCTTATTTTATTGACTATTTAACAATTAACTCTGTGAAGTCAGCAAACTCTAAAATCATTAGTGCTAATTCACGTAAGAAACGTAAACGATTTGTACGAATTTCTTCATTATCAACCATGACCATATTTTCATTAAAAAATTCATGAATTTTTGGAGTAATCGATGCAAATGCTGCAAATTTTTCTTGAGCTGAATAGTTCTCAAAGTCTTTTCTTAAAGTAGCAATTGATTCTACTAATTGACGTTCACTTTCTGTCTCAACTTTATCTATTGAGTATTCTGAAGAATGACGAGCTTCTGAAAATCCTTTTGCACTAATATTAATCACTCGGTTTAATGCTTCAGTAATATCTTTGATTGCTGTATTAGATACTTCTTTTTCTAACACAGCTACAGCTTTCATTTGTTCTGGTACACTCTTAGAGTTAGAATTCAATACCGCTTCAATAATATCATGACGTTTTGTTACTGTAGTCATTCTTTGAGCAAGTCTTTCACGAATAAATCCTAAAACGAATGCTTGTACATCTTCTTTTTTATCTTCTAAAAATTCTGCATAATCTAAGCCTAATAATAATTTTGCAAATTCTTCAATTTCTAAATGCCAATCAAAAGCTTCGACAATTTGCACTAAGCCCATTACTTGACGACGTAATGCATAAGGGTCATTTGAACCTGTTGGTAACATACCAGCAGCTGTAAAGCTTAAGAATGTATCTAATTTATCTGCAATCGCTAATAATGCTCCTGGTACTGATGAAGGTAGTTCACCATCAGCACTAATTGGCATATAATGTTCACGAATTGCTCTAGCTACTTCTGGAGTTTCTCCATAATTTTTCGCGTAAATTTCCCCCATAATTCCTTGTAATTCAGGGAATTCACCAACCATATTTGTTACTAGGTCAAATTTGTAAATGGCAGCTGCACGTTGTGCAGTTTGAATATCTTTGGCATCCACATTTAATTCACTTGCAATACGCCCTACTAATAATTGAACACGATTCATTTTTTCAGTCATTGAACCAATTTTCGCATGGAAGTTTAATGTTTCTAATTTCTTCAAGAATGCTGTCATTGGAACTTTTTTATCTTCTTCATAGAAGAATAAAGCATCTTCTAGACGAGCTGTTAATACTTTTTGATTTCCTTTTGCCACATTTTCAATCATGTAGTCATTTCCGTTACGTGCAGAAATGAAATAAGGTTGTAATTCACCTTTTGCATTGTATACTACAAAATAACGTTGATGTTCTTTCATAGAAGTTACTAATACTGGTTCTGGAACTACTAAATATTTTTCATCAAATGTTCCAGCAAAAGCTGTTGGATATTCTAAAATAGAGCTTACTTCTTCTAATAATTCTTCATCAATTGGAACTGTCCAAGCATTTTTAGCGGCTAACTCTTCAATTTGTTTACGAACTAATGCTTTTCTTTCATCTTGATTCACAATAACAAATTGTTCAGCTAAAGCTTTTTCATATTGTTCTGGTTTTGCAATCTCAGTATCTTTTCCTAAGAAACGATGTCCTCTTGAAACACGTCCAGCTTTTACATCTAATACTTGAATTTCTTCAATGACTTCTTCTCCATATAAAGCAACAATCCAGTGAATTGGACGTAAATATTCAAACGTATGAGCAGCCCAACGCATTGTAACTGGGAATTTCATATCGGTAATAACTGAAGATAATTTCTTAACAACTTCTTTTGTTGATTTACCTTGTAATAATTGTTTCACGTGGATATATTCTACATCTTTAATTGTTTCTACGTAAATATCGTCTGTTGTTAAACCTTTTCCACGAACAAATCCTTCAGCAGCTTTTGTCCATGCGCCATCTTTTTGTGCGATTGCTAAAGATGGACCTTTAAAAATTTCAACACGATCTTCTTGTTCTTCTTCTAATCCATTTACACGAACAGCTAATCTTCTTGGTGTTGCAAAAGCTTCTACAGATTCAAATGCTAAGTTTTCTTGTTTGAAAAAGTCTTCCACACGAGTCGCTAATTGTTCTGAACTTGTACGAACATATTGCGCTGGTAATTCTTCTAAACCAATTTCTAATAATAATGATTTTGTCATAATTGTCCTCCTAATGTTACTAGCCTATCCTATTAGTCTTTCAATAATGGGAATCCTAAAGATTCTCTTTCAGCTACGAATGTTTTAGCAATGGTACGTGCCATTTTACGAATACGACCTAAAAATCCTGCACGGTCTGTCGCAGAAATAATGCCACGTGCATCCATTAAGTTAAAGGCATGAGAGCATTTTAATACACAGTCATAAGCTGGGTGAACAAGACCTTTTTCCATTAGGATTGTTGCTTCTTTTTCATATTCAGTAAATAATTGCATTAATAATTCTGGATTACTTTCTTCAAATGCATATTTAGAATGTTCAAATTCTGGTTGTTTGAAAATATCTCCGTATTTTACATCGCCAGTCCAGACTAAATCATATACACTTTCTACTTCTTGGATATAAGAAGCTAAACGTTCTAAACCATAAGTAATTTCACTTGTTACTGGATGACATTCTAATCCCCCTACTTGTTGGAAGTATGTAAATTGAGTGACTTCCATTCCATCTAACCATACTTCCCATCCAAGACCAGCACAGCCTAATGATGGATTTTCCCAGTTATCTTCAACAAAACGAATATCATGTTCTAATGGGTCAATTCCTAATGCAATTAAACTTCCAATATATAACTCTTGAATATTTTCAGGAGATGGTTTCATCACAACTTGGAATTGGTGATGTTGGAATAAACGGTTTGGATTTTCACCATAACGACCATCAGCTGGACGACGAGATGGTTCTACATAAGCAGCATTCCATGGCTCTGGTCCAATGGCACGTAAAAAAGTATATGGACTCATTGTTCCAGCACCTTTTTCAGTATCATAAGCTTGTAATAATAAACAGCCTTGATTTGACCAATAATTTTGTAATGTTAAAATAATTTCTTGTACTGTTAATTTTTTTGACATAGTATTCCTACTTTCTATAATTTTTATGACAGGATAAAATTCATCTAGAGTCTCTTATTGCAAAACGAAGCTTTCCTCCTTTTCCCTATAAAAAAATCCCTATGTACACTAAAAAAGCATACATAGGGACGATTCATCGCGGTTCCACCCTAATTTCTTAGAAAACTCTAAGCTTCATTTGCTATTGACTCCAATGCGCCACAATTCATTCTCTATCAAACGGCTTCCACCTATCCCGTTCTCTCTATTCATATTTAGAATAATTGTTTCATTTTCCACGTCATATTTACTGCATTAATATTACTGATTTTTCCTTCAAAAGTCAAGTTATATCAATCATTTGTTAGCTTTTATCACTTCATCGTGATATAATTTTTCCATTATTAAAGGAGGCGAATTTTATGCGTTGTACTTGGGCAACTATTTCTGAACTCGATCAAAAATATCATGATGAAGAATGGGGAGTTCCTTGTTTTGATGATCAGAAACTATTTGAGATTTTGACTTTAGAAGTGATGCAAGCTGGACTCAGTTGGTCGACTATTTTGAAAAAACGTGAAGGTTTCAGAGAAGCCTTTAACCAATTTGAAATCCATAAAGTTAGTCAATTTACAAAAAATAATATAGAACACTTACTTCAAAATCCTAAAATCATTCGTCATCGTCAAAAGATTGAAGCCACTATTCAAAATGCGAAAATTATTTTGCAACTACAAAATCAATACGGAAGTTTTCATGAATTTTTATGGAGTAAGTTCGACCACACTCCTATTATCAATCACTGGGAAACGATGGAAGAAGTTCCATCTTCTACTCCACTTACCGATCAATTATGTAAAGAATTCAAAAAACTTGGATTCAAGTTTATCGGACCGACTACCCTCTATTCATTTTTACAAGCATCTGGCATCATCAATGATCACCTTGATTCTTGTCCATTTAAACACAAATAAAGACTTTTATGCGTTGCATAAAAGTCTTTATTTAGATTACATCCATTTAGAATAATCATCATCTTCCATAGCTTCTACTGTTCCAAGTAAATAACCATTCCCCACTTGAGAGAAGAAGTCATGATTACTTGTACCTGTTGAAATACCATTCATCACAATTGGATCCACATCTTCAGCTGTATCTGGGAATAATGGATCAAACCCTAAATTTTGTAAAGCCTTATTCGCATTATATCGAATGAATACTTTTACTTTTTCAGTCCAACCAACTTGATCATAAATTGATTGTGTATACTTCACTTCATTTTGATACAATTCTAAACATAATTGATAAACCCACATTTTAAGAGTTTCTTGTTCTTCTATAGGTAATTCATTGTATCCTTGTTGGAATTTATAGCCTGTATAAGTTCCGTGAACAGATTCATCACGAATAATTAATTTAATAATTTCCGCTACATTGGCTAATTTATTGTTTCCTAAATAATACAATGGTGTAAAGAAACCACTATAGAATAAAAATGTTTCTAACATCGTTGAAGCTACTTTCATTTTTAGTGCATCTCTACTTTGATAAATTTCATTAATTTTTTGAGCTTTGTATTGTAAAAACTCATTATTATTTGTCCACTCAAAAATTTCTTCGATTTCAGCTTTTGTATGTAAAGTACTGAAAATCGTTGAATAACTTTTTGCATGAACAGATTCCATAAATTGAATATTATTCCATACTGCTTCTTCATGTTGTGTACGAACATAGTCTTTCATCAGACTCGCACCTTCTTCAGATTGCAATGTATCTAATAAAGTCAATCCTCCAAATACTTTCCCTACAACATCTTTTTCAGCTGGGGATAATGTTCTCCAGTCATCTAAGTCATTTGAAACAGGAATACGAGTATCTAACCAAAATTGCTCGGTTAACTTTTCCCATGTCATTTTGTCAATCATATCTTCTACTTGGTTCCAGTCGATTGCTTTATAATAAGCTACTGGTGCAGAAGCATTTTGTGACAAAATCTCATTAAAATAACGTTTCTCACTCATGATAAGTCTCCTTTTTTGAATTAAATACTACAACTTTCGCAACCATTACTTCCAATTTCATCATTATTTTCTGTAAATGTACGAACATAATAAATTGATTTGATTCCTTTATTCCAAGCATAGTTTCTCAAGATATTTAAATCTCTTGTTGTCATTTTTCTTGTACGTCCATTTTTCCATTCATATAATCCTTCTGGTAATTCAGAACGCATAAATAATGTTAAACTCATTCCTTGGTCAATATGTTTTTGAGCTGCTGCATATACATCAATCACTTTACGCATATCAATATCATAAGCTGATTTATAATATGGTAATGTTTCATTTGATAAGAATGGTGCTGGATAGTAAGTTTTACCCGTTTTCTTCTCTTGACGTTCTTCAATTAATCGAGTAATTGGATGTAAGCTTGCACTTGTTTCATTTACATAGCTAATTGAGCCAGTTGGAGCAATTGCTAGACGATTTTGGTGATATAAACCGTCTGCCATTACATCTGCTTTTAATTGTTTCCAATCTTCTGCCGTTGGAATTGGTAAGTTCGCAAAAATTTCTTTTACTTTTTCAGATTTAATTTCTACATCTGACTCTGTATAAGAATCGAAATAAGTTCCTGATGCATAGGTAGATTTTTCAAAGCCATCAAATGTTACACCACGTTCTTTAGCAATTTTATGACTTGCTTTTAATGTATAAAAATTCAATAGACGGAAGTATAAATCTGTTACTTCAATCGATTCAGGCGAACCATATTCCATTTGATTTAACGCAAAGAATGTATGTAAGCCCATTGCTCCTAAACCAATTGTATGAGCCTTTTGGTTTCCATTTTTAACAGTTGGAACTGCATCAATACTTGAATGATCTGTGACAAATGTTAATGCACGAACTGCCACTTCAATTGAACGTTCAAAATCAGGTGATTGCATTAAATTAACAATATTTGTAGAACCTAAATTACAACTAATATCCGTTCCAAGCACTTCATACTCTTGCGCATTATTAATCACTGAAGGATTTTGTACTTGTAAAATTTCTGAACATAAGTTACTCATAATGATTTTTCCATCAATTGGATTTGCTTTGTTCACTGTATCAATATTTACGATATATGGATAACCAGATTCTTGTTGTAATTTACTAATTTCTTGTTCTAAATCACGTGCACGTAATTTTGATTTACGAATTTCTGGATTATTCACCATATTATCATACTCTTTTGTAATATCGACATAAGAGAAAGGAACCCCATAAATACGTTCCACATCATATGGACTAAATAAATACATCATATCATCATTCTTAATTAACTCGTAAAACTTATCTGGAACTACTAGCCCTAATGATAATGTTTTAACACGAATTTTTTCATCCGCATTTTCTTTTTTAGTCGACAAGAATGATACGATATCTGGGTGGAAAACATTTAAATAAACGGCTCCTGCACCATTACGTTGTCCTAATTGATTTGAATAACTGAAACTATCTTCTAATAATTTCATAATTGGAACAACCCCACTAGAAGCATTTTCAATTTTCTTAATTGGGTCTCCAGCTGCACGAACGTTTGATAAACTTACTCCAACTCCCCCACCAATTCTTGAAAGTTGTAAAGCAGAGTTAATTGTACGACCAATACTATTCATATCATCCGTTGTTTGAATTAAGAAACAAGACACTAATTCTCCACGACGTTTTCTTCCAGCATTTAAAAATGTTGGTGTAGCTGGTTGATAACGTTGATGAATCATCTCTTCAGCTAAGTCTCTAGCTAATTGTTCATCTCCATCTGCTAAAAATAAAGCATTAAAGACAATACGATCTTCAAAGCGTTCTAAATAACGTTCGCCATCATTTGTTTTTAAAGCATATTGCTTATAAAACTTAAATGCTGACATAAATGAACGAAAACGGAATTTTTTCTTATAAATTTCTTGCATTAAGCTTTTAACAAATTCACGATCATATTTATTTAAAAACTCTTCTTCTATATAATCATGTTCAATTAAATAATCTAATTTTTCATCTAATGTATAGAAGAACACCGTGTTTGGATTAACATGTTCTAAGAAGAATGCACGTACTGCTTCTTTATCCTTATGTAAAGGAATTTTCCCATCAACCGGACGGTTCAATTCATTATTTAATGAAAAATATGTTACTTCTTGAGATTTACTAATTAATTTTGGACTATCCAAGTTCGCTCACCTTTTCCTTTATTATAGTTACGTCTTTTTGAGTTCCATGAAACTCAAAACAATGCAATAGTGGAACGTCATAAGTAGTAGAAATGATTTTTGCTGTTTGACAAAAGGAAGTATTAAAATTGCGATTTCCAGAACCAGCTACTCCTTTTAATAAAGCTTGGTTATTACCTGTTTCAATAAAATCTTGAAAATATTCAAATACTTCCATATCATAAGTAGGACTTATAATAATATACGATTCATCCATAGTTAGAAATACATTTTGTGGTGTAATTTCTACAGTTGGTAACTCTAATTTTTGAACAAATCTTCTCGTCTGTCCAGTTAATGATAAAAAAACTACTTTCATACTTACTCCTCTATTTCATACCTCTTTATTATATCTACTTTCCAGTCTTATATCAACCAAAAGATTCTATATTTAGTATTTCACATGAAGAACAACACAAAATATAGTAATATAGTTTAGTTTCTATCAATATATTGACAAAGAGATTTTTCAGATTTACACTTATTAATATCAAAGAAAGGAGAAGAAAAATGACACTTTCTCATACAATTAGCGCATCAGAAAGACAAGTTCTTCGAGTAATTTGGGCAAACCCAAAATGCACGAGTACTTTTATCATTGAAGCATTATCTACAAATTTCAACTGGCAAGCTGCTACGATTAAAACTCTTATCAATCGACTGTTGAAAAAGGAATTTATTATACCAACTTCAAAACGACCTTATCAATATGTCGCAACTTTAACAGAAGAAGAATTATTAGATTTAGAATGCAGTGAGTTATTAAGTCATGTTTGTCAAAAAAAACAAGGAGAATTATTATTATTGCTCATTCAAAAAGCTCAATTAACAAAACAGGACACTCATCAATTACAGAAATTATTACAAGAAAAAGAATTAAATGCTCCTGAGCGTCTAGCTTGTAATTGTATACCAGGTCAATGTCGTTGTTGTCATCACTAAAAAGCCTAACCACCATTTACGGTAGTTAGGCTTTCCTTTTTAATACCAAACACTGACGTCTACTCGACCACTAATCCCTTTTAAGTATTCGCTTGAAGTATATTGCCAACCTTTAGAACCTGAATAATATGGATTATTCCAATCTAATGCATCTGTATATGCAGCAACCCAGTCCACATATTTTAAAATATCTGGATGATTTAAACGTGTTTGTAATAAATGTCTATAACTATAAATTCTTACATTAGAATATCCCGCTTTATGCATTGTATCCATGTATTTATTCACAATTTTCACCCAAGTTGCTGTATCTTTTGGAGCTGCTTTTGCTTTATTAACATATTCCCAATTTTCAACATCATAATAAATTGGATAACTTGGTTGAATATGGTATTTTTCCATTAATTTAATCGTATGTTTTGCTTCTAATTCTGCGTCTGTTTCATTTTCTGCATACGTATATAAATATACTCCATAAGGAATTCCTAGACGGTTTAATTCTTTAATATTATATGCTAATTGTTTATCTTCATCATATGCATAATAACCTAGGCGAACAATTACTCCATCAATGCCATTTTCACGAATAACACTACTCCAGTTTTGGATTTTTCCATTATGTTCACTGACATCGATAACTTTCTTCGCATCACTTCCGCCCACTTGTTCTTGACGGCGATTTAAGAAATAACGTTGGCCATTTTTTTGTACCCAACCCCATTCTAATCGCTCTTGCTTTTGAATTTCACCAGTATCTGAGAAAGTATATTTCGTATCTCCCACTGTTACAACTCCTGTTGCCATTACTCCGGATTCACCTAAATAATAATTACCTGCCCATTCTTTTTCTGCTCTAGCACCATTCGCTTTGAAGTAATACCATTTTCCATCAATTTGAGCCCATTGACTGCGAGCATATTTTCCATCTGCATTTAAATAGAACATCGCATTATATTGTGGATCAAATAACCATTCTTTTGTCATCATAGCTCCTTCACCGTTGACAAAATAATCACTGACCCATTGACGAGTTGCTAAATAACCGCCTGATAGTAGGTAATACCATTTATTTCCATCTTGAATCCATTCTTTATCAGCATATTTGCCATCTGCTTTCAAATAGAAATAAGAATTATATTTATTATCGAAAATCCATTCTTTTTTAGCCATAGCACCACTTGGATTTAAATAGTAATTGCCTTTCCATTCGCTCTTAGCCATATAGCCCCATTCTTTAAAATAGTACCATTTGCCACCAATTTCTAACCATTGATTTTCAGCATAATTTCCATCTGCTTTCAAATAAAAATAAGACTTATAAGTTTCATCATAAATGAAAGAACCAACAACTTTTTTACCGTCTTTATCTACATAAGAACGATCAATCCATGAAGAAGTTGCTTTTGATCCATCTTCTTTTATAAAATATTGTTGTCCATTAATCGTTTGCCATCCTTTACCTTGCGCAGACTTTTCTTCTTGAGCACCTACCGTTGGTAAAGTGAATAATACTAACGCAGATAATGATAATGCGATATTTCTTAATTTCATTTACTGTAAATCTCCTTTTTCTTAAACTCTCACTTTGCCATTGTATAATTAAACGTATAAAAACTCAAACAAAATCCTAAATTCTACACTATAACGTTATAAAAAATGCAACATAAAAGAGGAACTTCTACTAAATAGAAAATTCCTCTTTTAACGATAAATGAGTTTAACTAAAACAATTAGTCATTGAATAACGAACGAATTGTTTTGAAAATTTCTTTATTTTGTTCAATTTTCACATCATTACCCACTACTACAAAGGCATTTTGATCTAAAACTTTTTTCATTGTTGGAGCAAATGAACGAACTTTTTCAGGTGTTACATTTAAAACTTCATCACGAGTTTTTTGAACAAGTTCATTTGTCACATGAGTAAAGTAACGAGTGAAGGCAATATTTCCTTTTTGATTTGCCGATAATGGACGATCAATACTGCTAAATGTTCCAATGAGATTTTTCTCAAATTCTTCTTTTGATGGATTGTAATTTTCTAAATATTGTACTTGTCCATCATAAGTTTTTAGCGTTTCTACTAAGTTTGGATCACGGTATGACACAGCAGCTACTTCACCTTTTCCACCAATCACACTCATTCCACCGTAAGCTCCACCTTTGACACGAACAGTATTCCATAAATAATCTAACCCTAAAACAGTTTGTAAGAATGCATTTGACCCTTCAAATGGAACTCCTAATAATGTTTGATTGTAACCTTTTGCTACATATTGAATTTCTTGAGCAGTTTTAAATCCTTCATTCAATACTTCAACAGGAGTTGTGAATTTTTGTGATGTCACTTCCTCGTGTGATAACTGTTGGAAGAATGATTGAGATAAAGTTTTAAATTGTTCAAAATCTTCTTTACTTCCGACAAATGTAGCAGTCACTCCATGAATATTTAAGATTTGACGAAGTACAGCAATCAATTGTTGACTAAAGCTTTCTTTTCTCTCATCATAATGTTTCACTAAATCAGAAATATAATCATAGTAATCAATACCTTCTAATGCCTGAGCATATTTTGCTCCTTCTGAATAGTAAGATTCTAATCGACGTACTGCAATGGTATGCGAAGCATAATTCATATGCATTTCTAAATTTGCTTTTGTATTTAATAACAGTTCTTTAATCTTATCATAATCTTCCAAGTTTGAATGGAAGACAATTTCTTCCACTAATTCAATTAATTTTGGTAAATATTGAGATAAAGCTTTTCCTGATACTGTAAAGAATGGATAATACACATTTTTCGCAACATCTTCTGTCATGACAAAAGCATTTGTTGAAATTCCACCTGTATAGAAATCCATCTCTGTATTTAAATCTTCATCAGCAAAATGTTTTGTACTAATTTCACCTAATAATTCAGTGACAAAAGCAGCTACTGGAATTTCTTCTGTTTTAATCCCTTTCATATCGAAGAAATATTTCGCATATGAAATCCCTGCTGTGAAGTCTTCATAATGTAAGAAAGTCGGTGTCTCTTTTCCTTCTTCAACTGTTAATGGATATTGAGTTGCTTTCTTTTGAATATCATCAATGGATAGTGTTGGAATTTTTGCTAAATCTTCTGGTCTATCAGGAGATTCTTGTCTTTCGATTAATTTTTGAGTTGTTTCCACTAATTGATCTAACTCTTCTTCACTTAGACTTGCTTTATACTCTGCTAATTTTTTAGCTAATTCTGCTTCTTTTTCTTCTAATAAACCTGGTTCTGGTTTTAAAGTAATGATAGCAGCATGAGTATTGTCTAATAAGTATTTTTGAATAATGTTTTCAAAATAGCCTTCTTCAACTTTAGCTTGAATAGCATCTAAATGTTGTTGGTATTCAAATGATACATATGGACTTCCATCATATAACCAACTTGTTAAAGCATTCATTCCATACATAACACCTTTTGGTGTACTACCTTCCAAAGCTGTTAATTCTTTATAACGGAATGCTGTTTTATTTAAAGCAGCTTGAATCGCTTTTCTAGAAATTCCTTCTTTCACTAAACGTTGTAATTCCTGTTGAATAATTTGAACAAATTGTTCTTTTTTATCAGCATCTGTATCTTTTAAAATAACTTCAAATGTTGGAGAATACGTATAAGCAGAATATCCACCCATAACATCACTACCAATATTCGCTTTTAATAAAGCTTTCTTCAATGGTGCGGTATTACTACCTAATAGCAATTCATCTAAAATACTTAAAGCAATTCCTTCTTCTCCATTAGTACTCGTTCCTGTAGCCCAAGCATATTCTAACAATGTTTTATTCTCAGTTGAGTCTCCTTTAGAAACAGAATACGTACTTGTTAGTTCTTTAACACTTGTAAATGGTTCTTGTTGGTATCCTACAAATGGAACTTCCTTTGCTTCAAAAGCATCAAAGTATTCTGATAATTGTTCCATTGCTTTTGATAAATCTAAATTCCCATATAAAGTTACTCGAGCATTACTTGGGTGATAATACGTTTGATGGAAATCAATGAATTTTTCTTGTGTTAGTGTTGGAATTGAAGCTGGCATTCCTCCAGAAATATGTTTATAAAATGTATCAGGGAATAATGTTGGTTCAACTAGACGATTTAATTCTGATTCTGGTTGAGAAAATGCTCCCTTCATTTCGTTATAAACAACACCTTTATACGTTAATTCATCTTCTTTACTTTCTAAATGATAATGCCATCCTTCTTGCATTAAAATTTGTGGGTTTGATAAAAGATTTGGATAAAATACTGCATCTAAATATACGTCCATTAAATTTTCGAAATCTTTTTGATTTCTTGAAGCTACTGGATACATAGTTTTATCAGAGAATGTCCATGCGTTTAAAAATGTTTGTAGGGATCCTTTTAATAATTCTACGAATGGTTCTTTTGTTGGGTATTTTTTTGATCCGTTTAATACAGAGTGTTCGATAATGTGCGCAATTCCGTTGTCATCATATGGTGGTGTGCGGAATGCGATGGAGAATGCTTTGTTATCATCGTCTGTTTTTAAGTACATGACTTGAGCGCCTGTTTTGTCATGTTTGTATAAATAGTAATCGCAACGGATATCTGGTAATGGTTTTTGTTCTACGAGTGTAAAACTATTAAATTCTTTTGTCATGAAATGACCTCCATTTCTAAATTAAATCTACTTGTCTTTTATTCAATCACGATTTGTATCAATAAGCAAGAGGAAATCCTTAAAACGTAACATAAAGAAATAAAAAATAATTTTTGATATAGCTAGGACGCCAGCAGCCCTTGCGGTCTCATGGCTAAAATTTGAGCCTCGGTCTCAAATTTTCCTTTGTGATAGAATCGCTATCCAGCAATTCTATCACTTCAGCTATAAAAAATTATTTTTATTTCTTTATTTTAGTTATTTAGTTTTCTGACGTTTGTTCTTATGCATCTTACAAAAATAGAAATCAATTGTTGATGTGGTAAGACAATTAAATTATTTTGAAGTTATTTTACAAAATTTTTTTGAATAAATTTTTCTAACAACTTAATAACAAGAGGTGTAGTGATTAATGTAATTAGGAAAAAGATTATAAAACGATAATCAAATGAACTTAGCACACAACCGGCAAAAGTTCCAAGATTCCAAATAACAGCTAAACAAATTTTTTGCATACGACTCATGATAGTTTCCCCCTTTTATTTATCTATCTATATATACGCTTATTTTACTACCATGATAAGTTTTTAACAAGATGTTGAAGGAAAAGTTCTTAGCGTAGAATAAAGAAATATAAAATAATTTTTCATATAGCTAGGACGCCAGCAGCCCTTGCGGTCTCATGGCTAAAATTTGAGCCTTGGTCTCAAATTTTCCTTTGTGATAGAATCGCTATTCAACGATTCTATCACCTCAGCTATAAAAAAATTATTTTTTAATTCTTTATTGATGTTGTTTCGTTTTCTTACGTTAATTAATAATATATTTTTCGTAATTAAAACATAAATGGACGTTTGTAACCTCATAGATAAAATTCAAATATATGTATAACTTTATTTCAAAAACGTCAAAAATAAAGAATACAAAAAAGTTTCCTTTTTAGCTTTAGTAATAGAAATGCTTTTCAGCATTTCTATTACAGTAGAAAATTTGAGACCAAGGCTCAAATTTTAGCCATGAGATTCGCAAAGCGAAGCTGCTGGCGTCCTAGCTAAATCAGGAAATATTTTTTGTATTCTTTATTTGTTATTTTCTTTCACACGGTTCGCAATTAATTTAAACAAAGCTGTTGCAAAAATAGCAATCAGAATCGAATTAATCATACTAAAAATCCAACCATTAATAAAAACAACTGCCGTAGAAGCTTGATAGAAAAAGACCTCTAACGTCGGTAAAATCAAACCAAAAATAATCACATTCGCAACTACTTGAATCACATTAAAACGCAAAGCATCATGACGAGAAAAAGTACCCGCTAAAAACGACTTACGACGAATACCCAAACCAAAAACATATCCAAGTAATCCCACAGAAATCGCAATTGCAATCCACTGCTCTGTCGTTCCTAATAATAAATCAATGATAATCGTTGAAACACCAACAACTGCAGCAAATAACGAACCTGCCAAACCAGCCACAATCGCTAGTAAAATATAAAAGAAGTTAATCTCCACTCCTTCAAAAAAAGGCAATGCAATTCCTACATAGTGATAACTAAGAACTAAAACAATTAATGAAACGATATGAAGAAGACCCGTTTTTATGAATTTATTCTCTTTCATCATTTTTCTCCTCTATTTTGACTCTTCACCAATAATTTTTACTTCTGGTTCAAGCGCCACTTGGAATTGTTCAAACACCACATCTTGAACATGTTGAATAACTGCTAAATAATCCGTAGCCGTTGCATGGTCAATGTTTACAATAAAGCCTGCATGTTTTTTAGACACTTGAGCTCCACCAATTTGGAATCCTTGAAGTCCTGCATCTTGGATTAATTTCCCAGTGAAATGACCTTCTGGACGTTTAAACACACTTCCACAAGAAGGAAATTCTAATGGCTGTTTACTTTCACGTAAATGAGTTAATTCTTCCATTTTAACTTGAATCGTTTCTTTTTGCCCTAAACTTAGATTAAAGCAGACATCAATCACTAAATCTCCACTTTCTTGTAAAGCACTATGGCGATATGAAAACTTTAATTCTTCATTCGTTAAACGTTTGATTTCACCAGTACGAGTCACAACATCGACATATTCGACAACTTCGCAAACTTCTCCGCCATAAGCACCTGCATTCATATACATGGCTCCACCAACACTTCCTGGGATACCACATGCAAATTCTAATCCTGTTAACGAGTGTTCTAATGCGCATTTTGTCACTTCAATTAAAGATACACCAGCTTCTGCTAAAATTTTATTCCCCATTACTTTCATAGCAGTCATTTCATTTAATAAAATAACCGCTCCTTTAATGCCACCATCTCTAACGATAACATTACTCGCATTTCCTAGTACTGTAATAGGAATTTGTTTTTCTTGCAGTGCTGTAATAATTTTTGCTGTTTCATGTTTATCTCTTGGAAAAATTAAACATTCTGCTTCTCCACCTGTTTTCGTAAAAGTATATTTTTTTAAAGGTTCATGGAAGTATACTTTTACTTCTGGAAATTGCTCTTTCCACCAATCTTTCATCTTTTTCTCTCCTATTATGCAATATCTTTTTAATGATACTATTCATCAGTTTCTACGTCAAATGATAAAAAGCCTTCAGATGCTTTTGCATGTGCTAATCTCTCGCAAATAAAATGGCTTAATAAACTAGAAATAGGAGTAACTGGATTATCACCCTGTGTTTGAACAGTAATAATAAAGGAATGAACAATACTTTCAAATCCTCTCTTATATAAAGTAGAATCCCAGGATGAAAAATGGTCTTTAATTTCTTCTCCACCTTGATAAATGGTTAAGTCTGTTAAATTTTGTAATGAAAAAGTACCCGTTTCAGCTTGAACTTCAATTCTTTCAAGATTCGCTCCAGATTCTGTATTCATCATGACAATGGCTGATTGTTCTTCATTTTCTAAATAAATTGTACATTGTTCAATAACACCGTTATTTTTCTTATAATAGAATGATCCACGGTTTGGTTTTGCATCCATTAAAAATAATGCTGTATCTAAAGGATGAATAAAAACATCAAAAATACGTGTACGATTATCAAAACTTGGAATCGTACAATTCTTTTCAGTAATAATTCTCTTCTTATGAAGGACATTTTTTAATTCCACTACTTTGGGAGCAAAACGCCGATTAAATCCTGCTGTTAAAAAAGTTTGATTTTCTTTGGCTAATCGATATAATTCAAGCGTTTCTTCATAACTAGGAGCAATCGGTTTATCTAAATATACTGGAATTCCTTTTTCTAAAAATTGCTTGGCAACTTCAACATGAGCCTCCGTTGAAACATGAATCATGACCCCATCTAAATCAAACTGTAATAACTCCTCTACACTACTACATGGAATACAACGCCCTAATAATTTTGATTCTCGTTGTAAAACTTCTACATTTCTAGTACACATATACCATTTCACATTACCAATTGAACGCATTACTGGTAAATAGGCTTTTTGTGCAATCGCACCAATCCCAACTACTCCAATATTTAACACGAGAACTCCCCCTAATCCTTAATCTTCTTTTAAATGATGTAATAATTGATGAACAATCAATGCTGATTTACGACCTGCTTCAACAATAAATGTATCAAAATCAACTGCTGATGTCCCTTTTTGTGGCATATCTGAGATTGCTCTGACAACAATGACTGGAGTTTGTAATGCATAACACGCTTGTGCAATAGAAGCTCCTTCCATTTCAGTTGCTAAAACATCTGGGAAATGTTTTAAAATTAATAATCGTTGATCTTCACGATGAATAAAACTATCTGCTGAAACGACTAATCCTTTATACACCGATAAATTCAATTCAGATTGAATTGCTTTTATAACGTTATCTTCAATCACTTGAGCTTGGAAACGTGCAGGCATCCCTGGCATTTGTCCATATTCATATTGAAAAGCTGTTACATCTGCATCACTGTATGCTAATTCTGTAGCAACAACAATATCTCCAATATTCATTTTTGTTCCAAAGCCACCCGCCGAACCTGTATTAATGACAAGTGTCACTTTAAAATGATGAATTAATAAAGCAGCTGTCACACTCGACATTACTTTACCAATACCAGATTGCACTAATACAATTGATACACCATTTAAACTTCCTTCTAAAAATGTCCATCCTGCAATTTTTACTTCCTGTTCAATTGTCATTTCTTCAGATAGAAGACGTTTTTCCTCTTCCATCGCTGCAATAATTCCGACTTTCATATATTACTCCTTCTCTAAAAAATAGGCCATTTGAACAACATCATAATATTGACCATTTACTTTCATTTCTTTTTCTTCAATCGCTACTACTTCAAATCCAAATTTTTTATATAAAGCAATCGCTGCAACATTTTCTTGAACAACTGCTAATTTAATTTTTTCAAGAGGTGAATAGTCTTTTGCCCATGATAATAATTCTTCCATTAAGGCACTTCCTAACCCTTGACCCCAATATTCCTTTAAAATACTAATACCTAATTCACCCACATGTTGGAATTTTTCTTTAGAATTTCCACCAATTGAGGCAACTGCAATAATTTCTTGTCCTAATTTAGCAAGTAGCATCATTTGATTATCACTTTCTAAAACAGATTGAATATATAACTCTTCTTGTTGAATACTTAACTCTAATCCTTCTTCACCAAAACTTAAAAAATTCGTTTCTTTTCCAACTTTTTTTGTATATTCAATTAAGGCTT
The DNA here is from genome assembly GCF_963515615.1 of uncultured Granulicatella sp. Lineage (GTDB taxonomy): Bacteria > Bacillota > Bacilli > Lactobacillales > Aerococcaceae > Granulicatella. The sequence continues at coordinate 37,811 of NZ_CAUPZT010000004.1, forward strand.
CTGCATCTTCTACTGATACAACTTCAATTTCTAATTCAACTTTCTCTTTCATTTGTCCACCAACTCTCGAATTGATTTAACCATTTTTCATATTCTTCTCCTATAGCATCAAGTGTAATGGATCGAGTAGTGAGAGAAGTTTGTTCGATCGAAATAATTAATCGATTCATAGGTAATTCTTCTTCGATAAAATTTGCCCATTCAACCATTACAACACCTTCACGATGAAAATATTCCTCTAAACCAATTTCACTCGCGCCTCCACTTTCTTCAATACGATACATATCCATATGAAATAAAGGCAAGCGACCTTTTGTATACTCACGTATTAAAGTATAAGTTGGACTTTTAATGACACGTGTAATGTCTAATCCCAAAGCAAATCCTTTTGTAAAAGTCGTTTTACCAGCTCCTAAATCTCCAGACAAAATGATTGTACTGTTAGCAAAGGCACCTTTTGCTAATAATTCCCCGATTTTCATTGTTTCTTCTTGTGATGTCGTTTGAATTGTAATCGTCATATTGTTCCTCACTTCAGTGAAAAATTCCTCAAAAAAAGACAAGAGGTTTACTCTTGTCATTATACCATAATAATATGTTTTATTTTAAAATTAATTTTATTTTGTGATAGCCTCTAAAATTTTATCCACATCTGTATAGAATAGATTTATTCCTCTTTTCTTTAAAGCAAGAACTTCCCTTAATTTATTTCTAAGTTCTTTTTCTAATTTTTTGTGTATTGTAATTGGTAATCCCTTAATTGTATGAATATGGTCTAAATAGATAGATTTAATCGGAAATGCATTTTGTATTAAAAAAACATTATCATTTCCTGCAAATTTTCCAATTACAATAGTACTACACTTACCATATTTTTCTATTTTTGCATTAATAATCTGTTTATATTTTTCAGCTTTCGAACTAATCGGAATCATCCAAAAAATACCACAATTATTTTGGTCTTCAATCGCATAATAATGTGGTCTATAATGACCATTCTCTTTATTACTCATAAATGAAGAATTTTGCATTTCAGTAAAGAATATCTCTTTTATATGATAAGAATAACCTTGTTTAATCTCCATACAAACCTCCAAAAAAATCCCTCTATCTAAACGATCAGAGGGATTTACAAACTATACTACTTATACCCCACCAATATAGTAAGTGGCTAAATTAACGAACCGAATTATTTATACCCCACACCATCGGTAAGTGGCTATATTTAATCTCATCATTTTATATCCCGTCTAATGAGAAACGGCTAACATTTCTTGCAATGATTATAACATAACATTTCTAGTTTTACTATAAAAATACCTATTGATTTTAAAAATTAAATCTCATTTTTTGCTAAACGAACTAATTTTTGAACTTCAAATGCACGGAGTTCACGATAATCTCCCGGTCTTAAATTTTCTAATGTTAAAAATCCGAATTCTTCACGTTTTAATTTTTGAACGGGTAATTCTACCGCTTCAAACATTTTCTTTACTTGGTGATTCCAACCTTCGTGAATCGTTAAAGAAACAATCCCTGTATTTTTTTCAGTATCAACGGATAAAATTTTGGCTACTGCTTTAGAAGTCTTTTTGCCATCAATCCAAATACCTCTTTCTAATTGTCTCATATGGCGTGGTGTTGGAACACCTTTTACTTTAGCAATATATTTCTTTTCAACATGATGTTTTGGATGCGTCATTAAATTCGCAAATTCTCCATCATTCGTTAATAAAATTAATCCTGTTGTATCATAGTCTAATCTTCCTACTGGATAGACACGCTGAGGGACATCTTTAAAATAATCACTAATAACCGTACGTCCTCTATCATCTGTTACACTTGATAATACAGATTTTGGTTTATAAAACATAAAGTAAACAGGCTCTTCTTTATAAATCGGAATGCCATCTACTTCAATTTTATCTGATTGAGATACTTTATATCCTAATTCTCTCACAACTGTACCATTTACTTTGACACGACCTTCTTCAATAAAGGCTTCACATTTTCTACGAGATGCAATTCCAGCATGCGCCATAACTTTTTGTAATCTTTCCAATAGATACCCCTTCTTCCCTTACGAAATGTTGTCTTCCTCTTGATGCATTTGTTCTAATTCTGCAAACAAGTCTTCATTATTTTTAAATAATTGCTTACTTTCTTCTTGATTTAATTCTAGTAATGATTCAACATCTGGCAATTGATCCAATGTTTCTAATCCAAAATAATCCATAAAATAAGTCGTTGTACGATATAATTTTGGACGACCTGGACTATCCATTCGACCTGCTTCTTCAATTAAATCTCTTAACAATAATTTTTGAATGGCTCCACTACATTGAACTCCACGAATACTTTCTACTTCTAATCTTGTAATAGGCTGTTTATAAGCAATAATAGCCAATGTTTCCAAAGCTGCACTAGATAATTGTGAAGAAAACGGGGAAACAGCATATTTTTCAAGATATGGTTTTAACGATGCTTTCGTCACAAATTTATAACGTTGAGCCGTTAAAATCAATTCTAAACCACTTGTTTCATCTTTTAATTGTTCCATTAATTCTTCCAATAATTGACGAACTGCCGTTTTATCAATACCAACGACATAACTAATTTCTTCTAGTGTTAAGCCATCATCTCCTGCTACAAATAATAAAGCTTGAGTTGCTGCTAAATAATTATTCACTATATGCACCACCTTTATCGCAAGTTTCTAAAACAATATCTTCATAAGGAACATGTTGTACCAAACGAATTTTATGCTCCCTTACTAATTGTAACATCGCCAAAAATGTTGTTACAATGGCATGACGATGAAACGAAGGAAAACATTTATCAAATCGAATACTTTTTTGAGGATTTTCTTGAATTTTTGTTAAAATTGAATCCATCATTTCCTCTACCGTATGTGTTTCATGTTGAATATTTGCTTGTAGAGGCATTTTATCAAGATTTCTTCTTGCGATTTTCTTTAACGCATTCCATAAATCTTGTGTCGTTACTTGACCTTCTTGTAATGGAATAATTTCTTGAAGAGCGGATAAATCACTCGCTTCTTTTCCATAATGCATGCCTCTTTGAAAAGAAAGTTCTTCCAATTTTTTAGCACCTTCTTGGAATTGCTTATATTCCATTAATTTTTCAACTAACTCATCCCTAGGATCTTCTTCTACCTCAACTTCATCGATTTCCACTTTTGGTTTAGGTAAAAGCATTCTTGCTTTAATTTCTAATAAAGTTGCTGCCATTAATAAATACTCGCTAGCTACTTCTAATTCCATTTCTTGCATGGAATGAATATAGGATAAATATTGATGCGTTAATTCCACCATTGGAATGTTATAAATATCAATTTTCATCTCTTTAATTAAATGTAATAACAAATCCATTGGGCCTTCAAATTCCCCAATTCGTAGCGTTAACGCATCCACATTCTCTACTCCTATTCTAATTAATAAATTTCAATAACTTTACGAACTAAACCTTTGAATGATTCTTTTACACGTTGAGTTGTTTCTACAACTTCCTCATGGTTTAAGTTTGCTTGTAATCCTGCTGCTAAGTTTGTAATACAAGAAATACCAATCACTTTAATTCCTGAATGGTTTGCAATAATGACTTCCGGAACCGTTGACATACCAACTGCATCTCCACCTAATACTTGTACCATACGAACTTCAGCAGGTGTTTCATAAGTTGGGCCAGATAAACCTGTATAAACTCCTTCTTGTAATTGCACTCCTACTTCTTTAGCTGCTTTACGAACAACTTCTTGTCCATAGATATGATAAGCATGTGACATATCAGGGAAACGAGGTCCAAAGCGGTCATCATTTGCTCCAATTAATGGATTTGTACCCGTAATATTAATATGATCTGTAATTAACATTAAGTCACCAGGTTTAAAAGTTGGATTACTTCCTCCTGCAGAGTTTGTCACAATCATTGTTTCTACTTCTAATAATTTCATTAAACGAATTGGGAACGTAACTGTTTCCATTGGATATCCTTCATAAAAATGGAAACGTCCATCCATAATTAAAACTTTTTTACCTGATAATTCGCCGTATACTAAACGACCAGCGTGACCTACTACTGTAGATACTGGGAAGTTTGGAATATCTTTATAATCGAAGATAACTGGATTTTCAACTTCTGTTGCTAATTCTCCTAATCCAGACCCTAAAATTAATCCAAAATCAATATTTTGAACTCCATTACTTTGTAAAAATTGTTTTGTTTCTAATAATTGATCATATAAAGCCATGCTACTCTTTCCTTTCTTTTGTTAGATGATTTAAAAAAGAAGTGGAAATCCAACATTGGAACTCATTGAATTTCCACAATTATATTATTGTAATTCACTTAAGAAGCTTTGTCCGTTTCCAGTTGAAGATACGCCAAAGTTTTCAGAAATTGTTTCAGCAATATCTGAGAAATGTCCTTGAGTTAAACGTGTTGGATGTTGAAGAGATTTGCTAATTGCTAACACTGGAATATACTCACGAGTATGGTCAGTTCCTGGGAATGTTGGGTCATTACCATGGTCAGCTGTAATAATTAATAAGTCATCCTCATGCATATGCTCTAAAATTTCTGGAATACGTGCATCGAATTCTTCTAATGCATTCCCATATCCAACAGTATCTCTACGGTGTCCATAAGCAGCATCGAAGTCTACTAAGTTTAAGAAGCTCATTCCAGTGAAATCTTTTTTTAAGATATCTACGAATTTATCAACACCATCCATATTGTTTTTCGTACGAACAAATTCAGTAATTCCTTGACCGTTGAAAATATCATTAATTTTACCAATCGCAATGACATCAAATCCTTTTTCTTTTAAGAAATCTAATGTTGTTTGACCAAATGGACTTAATGCATAGTCATGACGGTTTGAAGTACGTTGGAAATTACCAGGAGTTCCTACATATGGACGAGCAATAATACGACCAATCATATATGGATCATCTTTTGTAATTTCTCTTGTATATTCACAAATACGATATAATTCTTCTAATGGAATAATTTCTTCATGAGCTGCAATTTGTAATACTGGGTCAGCACTTGTATAAACAATTAAATCGCCTGTTTCCATTTGATGTTTACCAAAATCATCAATAACAGCTGTTCCACTATACGGTTTATTACAAACGATGTTTCTTCCTGAAAACTCTGTAATTTTGTCTAATAAATCTTGAGGGAATCCATCAGGGAATACTCTAAATGGTGTTTTAATATTTAATCCCATTAATTCCCAGTGTCCTGTCATTGTATCTTTCCCTACAGAAACTTCTTCTAATTTAGTGTAGCTTCCTTTTGGATTTTCAACTGGAGGTACAGTTTTTAACGGAGCAATATTTCCTAATCCATAAGCTTGCATATTTGGAACATTTAAACCAACTCGTTCTGAAATATGTCCTAATGTATGAGAACCTGCATCATTAAATGCAGCAGCATCCGGTGCTTCTCCAATCCCTACTGAGTCCATTACAATTACGTGAATTCTTTTAAATTTCATCTGACATTCTTCTTTCTAGTATAAATTTTATTTTTTCGCACGTGGGTGCGCTTGTTGATAAATTTCCTTCATACGTTCATTTGTTAAGTGCGTATAAATTTGAGTCGTACTAATATCGCTATGTCCTAATAATTCTTGTACAATTCTCAAATCAGCTCCTGCTTCTAAAATATGCGTTGCAAAGGAATGACGCAATGTATGGGGACTTACTTCTTTATGAACGCCTGCTTCTTGAACAATTTTCTTTAAATTTTTCCAAAATCCTTGTCTAGTAAATCCATTTCCACGGTGATTTAAAAACAAATATTCTACTGGATTTGATTCCTGCTCTAACACCACTCTTGCATAAGTTAAATAATGCTGAACCCAATTAGTGGCTGCTTGTCCAATAGGAATAATTCTTTGTTTATTTCCTTTACCAATCGTTTGAAGAAATCCCAATTCTAAATGTAAGTCACTTAGTTTTAAAGTAATTAACTCGCTGACACGCATTCCCGTTGCATAAAGAAGTTCTAACATAGCCTTATCTCTTAATCCTAATACTGTGGAAGTATCACAGGAATTTAATACTTGTGTCACTTCATCAACCGTTAATGCTTTTGGTAACGTCTTACTCTTTTTAGGAACTTTCAGTGGTTGTACTGGATTTGTTTCCACTAATTGTTCCTGTTGTAAAAATTTAAAGAATTTTTTTAGACAACTAATCATCCTACTGGTAGAACTTGTCGCATAACCTTCCTGTTTTAAGTCTTGTAAAAATAAAACAATTAGAGAATAATCTACTTCTTTCCAATCTCGAATCTGCTGTTCTTTCAAAAATTGGTAAAATTTCATTAAATCTCTTTGATAACTCATCACCGTATTTTGAGATAATCCTTGAATTGCCAATGAATCCACAAAATAATCCAAATTACGTTGCATGAGTTTCACCTTCTCTACATTTTTGACAAATACCATGGAACGTTAAACGATGATCTTCTACTTTGAAATGAAATCGTTCTTCAACTACTTTCTCTACTTCACCTAATAAATTTTCATGAATTTCTTCGATATTCCCACATTTATTACATAGTAGATGATGATGGAAACGATTGGATCCATCTCGTTTTAAGTCAAAACGAGCTAATCCATCATCGAAAACAACTCGATAAGTAATATTTAAATCGGTTAAAATTTCTAAAGTACGATAAACCGTTGCTAATCCAATATCAGGATATTTCCGTTTAACAAGCATGTAAATAGCTTCAGCACTAAGGTGATCATCTTCTTTTTCTAATAAAATTGCAACTGTTGCTTGCCTTTGGGGCGTTAATTTAAACCCTTCTTCCTGCAATTTCTTTTTAATGCCTTCCATTGTTAACACAGTCCTATCCTCCCATTCTAACGCTTATTTTTCTTCTATTAATTGAATAAATCCTTCTGATTGTGTAATTTTTTTCGCTTTTAATAAAGAACCAATTGCACGTTTGAATTGTCCCTTACTAATTCCAAAAATTTCTTTAATAATCGTTGGATCTGTTTTATCCCAATATGGCAATGTATGTGTTGGACGATTTCTTAACATTGTTAAAATCATTTCTGCATCATCTCCAATTGCTTCATATGCTCTAGGTCTCATAGATACATTTAATACACCATCTGGACGAACTCCAATCACACGAACAGTAACTAATTCACCAAGGGTTGGTTCATATAATCGTTCACTTGGATGTAAGAAGCATCGATATCCTTCTTCTGTCATTAAGAATGTCCCTACTAATTTTACATTCGTTACAGTTGCAGATACATCTTTATTTTTCGATGTATGATTTGCTCGAATTGATTTTGCTTTTAATTCTGTTCCATCGCCCATAGTTGCCCATGTACGATTTTTCTTATCCTTAATTAAAGTTACATATAATCGATTATTTTTCTTCGGCCATAATTCTTTTAAATTTGGTAACTCATCTAATGAAACGACCATATCTTTATCCGGTAATCCAATAGATACAAATACACCTAAATCTTTTCTCACTTGTGTAACTGTCGCCCATCCATAAGTTTCATTGGTTACTTCTGGAATATCAAGGGTCATGATTTTCTTACGATCACTATTTTCATATACAAAGCCTGTTACGACATCTCCAATGGATAATGTTACATCGGGATTTTTTGAAACACGATACGTTTCACCTTGTTTTTGAACAAAATACGCTTTATCATTTTCATCCGTCACAATAGCTTGAATAATAGTGGATAAATCATTTGTCATCGCTTTCCCTCCTTTACTTATTTAGCATTCCTATTCTAACACAGAATTCATAAAAGCCAAAATAAAAAAAGAGATTCCCATAGTAATATAGGAAAGAAAATTTCTTAAAGATTTCAAATTTAGAATGCAAAAAAAAGAATAGACTTTCCAATAGTAGTATGGGTAATATAAGCCGAGGTTTCGGCTTATATTACAGGCAAATTCGAGACCAAAGGCTCGAATTTTAGCCATGAGATTCGCTTTAGCGAAGCTGCTGGCGTCCTAATACTACTATTCCCCTAGAAAGTCTAAATCATTACTTCTCTTCTTTTTCATAAGCTTTCAAGTCTTTCAAGAAACTTGCCACAATTAGAACAATAATTAGTCCAATTGGGAATGCTGCAATAATCGCAACAGATTGTAAATTATACATTGAATTTTCTGAGAAAATTAATGCAATCGGTAAAATAATAAACACTACTGCCCAGAACATACGAACACGTTTATCAGAATCATGTGTATCTTCTAATGTCTTATAAGAATAAGCAGAAATGACTAAAGTCAATGCATCAAATGTTGTCGCATAAAAAGCAACCATTGTAACAGCTAATAAAATCAACCCTAATTGACTTAAAGGCATCGTATCAAAAATTTTCAAAATGATACCAGCATAATCAGGATTATCCACTAATAATCCACTTGAAACATCTAAACCATGTTTCAATTGTTGTGCTAAACCATAGTTTCCTAAAATGATAAATGAAGTAAATGTTCCAGCGATTCCCCAAGAATAAGCCCCTAAAATAGTTTGTTTAATCGTACGTCCTTTACTAATACTTCCAATGAAGAAAGGAGTTGCCACACACCAAACCATCCAATAAGCCCAATAATAAATTGTCCATTTTTGTGGGAATGAAGTTTCACGTAATGGATCTAACCAAGTAGATAATCCAATAAAGTTTTGAGCTAAGTTCCCAATTGAGCTAAAACCAGTTTCTAAAATATAAACCGTTTCTCCACCAGCAAATAAGAAATATGCTAGTAAAGCAAAGAATAAATATGAACAATAAGTTGCTAATTTAGAGACAGCTTCCATCCCTAATAATACTGTTGAAGTGTAAACTAAAGCAATAACTAATAAAATAACAATCGTTGCACCAGTTGAATTTTCAAATCCAAAAACATGACCCATTGCTGCTGATAATAAAGGAGTTGCTAATGAGAATGTTGTTGCAGTTCCCGCAATTAAGGCAAAAATGGCAATTAAGTCAATAACTTTCCCCATCCATCCGTCTACTTTATCTTTTAAAATAGGACGACAAGCTTCAGAGAATTTTTGTTTTTCAACTTTACGTACATGTAACATAAAACCAAATGCCGCAGCTAACATAATATAAAATCCCCAAGCAATTGGTCCCCAGTGGAATAATGGGAATGTAGGAGCCCATCTTTGAATGCCTCCTAATTGAGCGACATAATCTTCATTGGCATATAACGCCCACTCACATAGAGAATAGAACAAAATATCTGCCGCCATTGTAGAAGTAAAAATCATCACTCCCCATTGGAAAGATGTATATTCAGGTTTTTCTTCTTTACCTAAAACAATAGAACCATATTTTGAAAAAGCGACATACATACTACAACTAAAAACACCAACTCCTAAAAGCGCATAATAAATACTAAATTGATCTCCTAGCCAAGTACGAATCCCCCCTAAAATAAGTGAAGATTGTTCTGGAATTACTAAAAATAATACTCCTAATAATAATACTCCTAATAATGGAACAATGGTCGATATCCAGTCTATTTCTTGATGTAATCTTTTTTGCATTTTAAAATTCCCCTCTTTCTTTCAAGTTATCTTGATAACTTGAATCTAGCTCTAATAATTCTTCTAAATTGTCAATTTCAATAATATCTGTTTTTTCCATTGGATAAATTCCTAATTCATATTCTTCTGGATAACAAAACATTGCTACATCATCCCAATATATTTGACGATTTTGTTTCTCATCAAATTCTTGTTCTAAATGACGTGCTAAACGTTGCCCATCTTCTTTATTCCAACGAGAAATACTATATAATTGCCATCCTTTTTCTCCACCAGTACGTGAACAATGAATGACTTTTCCCTGTTCATTGACTGTCATTAACCATTCATCGGTATGTCCTTCAGTCCACACACAGTTATAACCTGAGTGAGTAAAGTCAGCCTGAAGAATTTCCGGATTATAAATTAATTGATCGCTATCTAAAATAACGACATCTTCTAAATATTCTCTTGCTACATACAGAGACGAAATATTATTACACGTGTCATAATATGGATTCTCGATAATTTTTAATCCTGGATATTCTTGTTCTAATGGATAAAACTGTTCTTTTAAATATCCAACTACTACATAAATTTCATGAATCCCATTTTTATGTAACGCTTGAATCACAGTGTCAATCATACGTATCCCATTGACCTTTACAAGAGGTTTTGGCGTATGAGTTGTAATAGGCCTCATTCTAGTTCCTTGACCGGCAGCCATTAAAATAGCCCTTTTAATTGTATTTGTCATCTTTTCCCTCTTTTCACAGTTCCTTTAATAAAGATAGTACTAATTTAGAATATTCTTTTGCATAACGATACTGACATAATGAATATTCTCCAAAATCAATTCCTAAACTTCGTTTATATTCGCACCAATTACTCCATAATAATCCAGCACTTGCAATATACGCATAAATTTTCGTACGAATAATTGAAGAAACTTCTCCTTTGAAGTATAAATCAATTAAATGATCTACTTGTTCTTTTGAATACAGAGAGTAAATACTAAACATCGCAATATCAACATGGGGATCTTGCATTCCCGCGTATTCCCAGTCAATAATTCGAATACCATCTTTTGTAAACAAGAAGTTATCTGGAACGGCATCAATATGAACAAGAGTCTCTTTCTTCTCTAATGTATCAATCCATTTCTTTAATTCAAAAATAGCTGTTTTTGTTTTTTCATAATCTTTAAAATAAGATTTTTCTCCATTCCATAAACTTTCATAAAAATCAATTTGCCCAAAAATATCAAAACGATGACCTACTGTTAAGTTTAATTCATGGAATTCTCTTAGTTTTGTTATACAAGCTTCTACTTCATTCCAATTTTCAGCATCACAATTTGTTGCATCTTCTAAATAAGCTGTAATTTTATATCCATTATCCGGATTCATATATAAAACATTATCACAAATTTGTCGATTCTCTAAAGCTTGATAAACAGCGGCTTCTTCTTTTCGATTAATTAAATGATCTGTTCCCTCACCAGGAATTCGCATAATATATTTTTGATTTCGACACTCGAATAAGAATGAACGATTCGTCATTCCTTTTTTCAAAACAGTAATATTTTTAATTTCATCTACATCAACAGTAAAACATTCTTGAATAATTGAAATCGCATCTGTTTGTAAGTTCGCAGAATTCCCATCAATTTCTCTCAATTGTTCATACGTATTAATCTCAATCAGTTGTTTTGAATTTACTACTTTAGAAGGAATAATCCATTTATTTTTCTCTTGTAAAATACATTCCCAAAATTCATGGTCATAGGAAGGCTTCTTAGAAACTTCTTGTAATTTTTCTTGAACAATTTTCGCTTCATTTCCAGCTAAATAACAAAGACCAATCATTTGATTTCCTTCATCATCTTCATCTACCACGACTAATTCTCGTTTACGATTCACACGAACTGTACTTTCAACAGACATTTCGTCAGTAACCATATACCACGAATACGGTTCAAAATCACTAAATGGATTTTCTTCTGACCAAATATCGCATGGAATAATATACGTTTTATCTAATGGAGTTTTTACCTTACTTAATGAATGTAAGTTATTTTTCACTTGATATTCAGAATTAACAACTAATTGAACATTAAATTCATCAATTAAATATTCATATCTTTCCTTCATAAAGCCAACTACTACTTGAATATCTCTAATCCCAACTTCATGAAGATGACGAATCATTCTCTCAATTAATACTTCTCCTCTAACTTCTAATAATCCTTTTGGAATTTCCGTATTAATTGGAACCATTCGCATTCCAAATCCTGCTGCCAAAATAACTGCTCTCTTTGGTTGATTCTCCTTAATAAAGTTAACAGCCATTTCACTTAGTTCTCCATTTGCTGTTATCCATTTGTTATCTTGTAATTCTTTTACTACACGATTGACTAATCCTAACGAATATCCTGATTGATGTGCGATTTCTCGTTGATTCATCATCGGATTCATTCGAATTGCGTTCAGAATATCTAATTCTTGAACGTTCATGTAATCACCTCTTTATGTTTTTATGAACTAAAATCAGTTTACACCTACTATTTCTAAATATCAATAGTAATTTTTTAAGAATTATTAAATATTCAAAAAAACTTTTCAAAATAGCTTACTAATCCTCGCTATTTTGAAAAGTCATCTATAAACTTACTTTTAATATATATAGCACTTAATACATGGAAATCACTTTAATTCTTTTCCAGCATTTGCAAATTGGTATACCGATTACTTCTGATTCAATTAATTCAATAATGGAATCAAAAATAAATTCTTTTTTCTTCTTAATATTATTCAACAGAAATGCATTTTCATTTCGATAACTTAAATATTTTTGTTCTCCAATTTCAAATTCAATTCGATGCCCTTTTTCTAACATATCTATAAACAAATTCAATGATTTTAATTGACGATTCATTGCATACATTGCTATCACCTATACCATTAGATTTGTGAATCATAAAGTGTCACTTCATCATTCCATATTCAGACTGTTTTATCATTCCATTCAAATAATCCTTTTTAAAATTATCCCTCCACTATATCTTTTGCAATTGTTCCGTGAATTAGGAACACGCTTGTTTTCGAACAAACAAAAACTTTGTTAAATCAATGTTTTTAAAGACAAACAAATATATAAAAACATATAAAAACGATGCTAGAGGGATTTGAACCCCCGACCTAACGTTTAGGAAACGTTTGCTCTATCCTACTGAGCTATAGCACCCCTCGAATGTATTCTGTCATAAAACAGATTCAAAGTCTAGTAGTACAGATATATTTTTATCATATTTTAATCAGATTTTTTCCGTTTTATTCTTTTTTCTTTTCTTCTCTTTTTAGCTCGATGTTCTCCGATTAAAACTAATAATAATAACAGTGATCCACCAATAATTACCGCAAAAGCAAAAGCGTTTTGAATTATATACACTTGAAGAGTTTGCTGTCTTTTCTCAGGTTCTTTTGGTAAATCAGCAAAACCACTTTCTGCGACAACCTCTACACTCGGCAATGTTTGATTTTCTTTTAGGAAATCCCCTTTTAAAGTGAGATTTATTTTTTTATTTTCTACTTTCCATTCTGGCGTTTTACCTTTTTCAATAATCATCTCAAGAGATTGATTCGTTGTAATTTTATGACCATCAAAATCATGTTCTCCTGCTGGTAAAATTGTTTGATATGAAAAATGTTCTAATACATAGTTCAAAATCGCATTTCCAAATGTATGGCGAATAAATTCTCCATCTTGGTTTGACCAATTCCCGACTCCAAGAACTACTTCCACCAGTTTCATCTTATCTTTTTCATAAGTAGCAATATAGTTAAATGCTCCATAACCACTTGATCCTGTCTTTAGTCCATTGACTCCTTCCATTCCATATTTAGCACCTGGAAGTGAATAATTATATGTATCAAATTTTTCTTCATATGGAGTCCCTTCCATCGTTTTAACAACAGCTGAATTGGTATATTGTAAAACCTGTGGATATCGATTCATTAATTCCATCGCTAATATCGCTAAATCTCGAGCAGTTGTTTGGTTTGGCTTTGAAGCGTCATAGCCTTCTGGTTGATAATAACCTTGGAATAACTCCGCTACAGCACCTGAAGCATTATTAAACTTTGTGCGGTTCATACCTAATTCTTTGGCTTTTGCATTCATTATTTCAATAAATTTTGCAGAATCATTCGTAATCGCATTCGCTAACATGAGTGTTGCAGCATTTGAAGAAGGTACAAGTGTCATTTTGATTAATTCTTCAATTGGGTATTCTACCCCTTCTACAATTTTATTATTACTAATCGCATAAATATTTGAAATAGCTTGATCCTCTTTTGTTGCGGTTACTTTCTGAGTAAGAGATAAGTCTCCTTTAGCAATTGCTTCCATCACTAAATACACTGTCATAACTTTACTGATACTAGCAGGATCACGTTGTTCATCAATATGATCTTGCCATAAAATTCTACCGGTAGACGCATCTACTACAATAGATGCTTTTGGTTTATCATCTGGGTTCACTTCATAACCAGCGTTTTTTGTTAATTCAACGATATCTACAGTTTCTGCAGCAATTGGTTTCATCATTCCCATGAAAAACAATAAAAATATAATTCCCAAAAATTTTGAAAAATTTCTCAAGTATCTCTCACCTTTTCTCTAATATTCTAAGACAATTATAACACATTTCAATAAACAGTTCACATTTTACTCAAACAAAAAACTGTAAGAGTTTATTCTCTTACAGTCCACAAAAGATTTCTTATACAGATTCAATTTTAGTAATTTTTACCTTCATATCTCCACCAGGAGTTTGGATAACAACTTCGTCATTTAATTTCTTACCAATGATTCCTTTAGCAATTGGAGAATCATTTGAAATTTTTCCTTCGATTGGATTTGCTTCTGCACTACCAACGATTGTATAAGACTCTTCTTCACCATCTGGTAATTCAATAAAAGTAATTTTACGTCCTAATGAAACGACATCTTTTTCGATATTATTATCATCGATAATTTCAGCAAAACGAATCATTTTTTCAAGAGTTGTAATTCTTCCTTCAACAAAGGCTTGTTCATCTTTAGCTGATTCGTACTCTGAATTTTCAGATAAGTCGCCATAACTACGAGCAATTTTAATACGCTCAACGATTTCTTTACGTTTAACTACTTTTAATTCTTCCAATTCAGCTTCTAATTTTGCTTTTCCTTCAAGCGTCATTGGATATAATTTCTCAGTCATTTGGCTTCTCCCTCTTTTCCATTTTACTGTTTTGACAGTGGTAAAACCATACCATTTTATGAAGAAGATTGCAAGTATTATTTCTAAATTTCTTTTTTTTATGCTAAATCACTTAAAATAGAGGCAATTTTTGTTGTCATTAAATCAATGGCAACTGCATTTGATCCACCTTCAGGTATAATAATATCCGCAAATTTCTTGGTCGGTTCAATAAATTGATGATACATTGGTTTTACGACTGTAATATATTGATGAATAATCGAATCCAATGTTCTACCACGTTCAACCATATCTCGTTTAATACGTCGAATAATACGAATATCATCATCTGTATCGACATACACTTTAATATCCATTAAATTCCGTAAACGTTCATCTTCTAAAATTAAAATTCCTTCAATTAGAATGACATCTTTTGGTTCTTGATGAATCGTTCGATCACTTCTCGTATGATTTTCATAATCGTACACGGGTTCATCAATCGATTCAAAATTAATTAATTTATTCATATGTTCAATTAATAAATCTGTATCAAATGCAAACGGATGGTCATAATTCGTTTTTAATCGTTCTTCAAAGGGCATATCACTTTGGTCTTTATAATAGAAATCTTGGTCAATTTTTACAATGCTTAATTCTGGAAAATGATCCAAAATCTTTCTACTAACAGTAGTTTTACCACTACCTGAACCACCAGTCACTCCAATAACAATCGGCTTCTTTTTCATAAATTACTCCTTATCAACGTATTTGGCTTTTAATACTAAGTGTTCATCATATGTTTTTGCAAAATAAACTTCTTTTGTTTGAATATCCGCTACGAAATATTCATAATCTGTTTGAGCTGGATCAATAGCTGCTAAAATTGCTTCTTCACTTGGACTATTAAACGGTCCAGGACCCATCCCTCTATTTCTATATAAATTATATGGAGAATTTACTTCTAAATCTTTTAATGTGACAACTTCTTTATGTTCCCCTAGTGCATAAAGAACTGAAATATCTGTTTGTAACATCATATTTTTTTGCAGGCGATTATAGAAAACACTGGCAATTTTTTGGCGATCTTCTAATTTATACCCTTCTTTTTCAAGTAAAGAAGCCATTGTTAAAATTTCATGAACGTTATAATCACCTTGAGAGATTTTCGCATAATATTTAGATAAAATACTATCTGTTTTAGCAACCATTTCTTCAATAATCATTTGTAAAGTCTTTGTTTCATCTGCATCATAAGTAGCAGGATATAAATAACCTTCTAAGAAATAACGAACATTTTTCGCTTTTTGAGCATCTTTAAATAATCGAGGGAATTTTTGTATTAACTGATCAATAAAAGCTTGCTCTTGCACTTTATTCATAAAATCATCTTTAGAATATTTCGTTGATTTTTCAATTTCTTCAGCAATTCCAGTTAAAGTTTCACCTTCACGTACAACAACTTTTGCAACATTTGAAGATTTATCTTTCCCCCCATCTGCTAATTGCCCTAGAATTTGATCCAATGTCATTGATGGAGATAATTGGTAAAATCCTGCTTTAAAACCTGCTACATTTTTAAATTTAATATAAAAATTAAAAATTTTTGCATTACGAATGAGTTTATTTTCTTCTAATATTTTAGCAATTTGCTTCACAGAAGAGCCTGTTGGAATTTCCACTTCAATGGATTGAGTTTGTTTCGTATCGACAGGTTTTAATGAGCTAGACACATAATAATATCCATAAGCTCCACCACCAAGAACGATGATAGTTAATAAAATTGCAAAAAATCTAACAATATTTCGGACAACTTTCGATTCTTTTTTCCGAATTGCTCTTAATTCATCATTTTCATGAAGAAATCCCCTACTAAAACGATCTCTTTTTGACATAATCCGCCTCCTTTTAACTTCGTTGTCATTATACATGAATTCCTATAACATTTGAAGTCTAGGAGTTATACAATTATGTTACAAATTCTAACAATGAGACTCCTACAAGTGAAATGGACAGGAAATTTTGAGATCTAGGCTAAAATTTAGGCATAAGACCGAAGAGCTGCTGCCGTCCTTCACTACTTCAGTTAAGTCCATCATTTAAACGTCCTCTCATATACACACGTCCAATGAAATGGACTTGACGCTGTAGCGTTAGTACTAGAAGCCATATCGGCTTCTAGTACAGGAAATTTTGAGACCTAGGCTCAAAATTTAGCAATGAGACAGCAAAGCTGGCTGCTTGCGTCCTTCGTTACTTCAGTCAAGTCCAATTTCGCCTCCTAAAAGGAAAGAAGACACCAAATAGCATCTATCAGGCGTCTTCTCACATCATTATTCTTCTTCTTCATCTAAGAAAGTATTTAAAACTTCCTCAATCATATCCCATTCTTCTTCAGTTTCGATAGGAAGTAAGTCTCCTTCAGTACCATCTTCAGCTTCAACATAAGAAAATGCTTGAAGTTCAACTTCTTCTCCCTCAGGAATTCCTGCTGGGTAAACTAAAACATATGATTTACCAAAATCTTCTGAATCGAAAGTAAATAAAACCTCATGTAAGACTTCATTTCCCTCTTCATCAATAATTGTAATATGTTCATGTCCATCATGTTCATGTGTATGTTCTGTCATTACGTTTCCTCTTTTCTATTTAATATTTAAATCTAAATAATTTTGTAAAATGATGACGGCTGCTAACTTATCAATGACTTCTTTTCTCTTTTTACGAGAAACATTCGCCTCCTCAACAAGCATTCTTTCTGCTTGCATTGTTGTTAACCGTTCATCGTGAAAAACGATTGGAATTTCTAATCGCTTTTCTAAACTTCTACCATATTTTTGTGAAGCTTCTGCTCTTGGTCCAGCTGTATTATTCATGTTTTTCGGCATCCCGATAACAATCTTCTCAACTTCGTATTCTTTAACCAATTCCACCACACGATTAAAGCCAAATTCACTTGCAGCTTCATTAATCGCAATCGTTTCAACACCTTGAGCAGTCCAACCTAATGGGTCACTAATCGCAACTCCAACTGTTTTACTGCCAACATCTAATCCCATTACTCTCATTAACAATCTCTACCTGTCGAACGAATATAATGGCGGATTAATTCTTCGATAATTTCATCACGCTCGTGACGTCTTACTAAATTTCTAGCATCACGATGTCGAGGAATATAAGCTGGATCGCCAGATAATAAGTACCCAACAATTTGATTGACTGCACTATAACCTTTTTCGTTTAATGCATCATAAACAATTGTTAGTGTCTCTTGTACTGTTTTTTCATCTTTATCATGAAAGTTAAATAGAACTGTTTCATCCATTGAACTCATATTAACACCTCATTTCTTTGTATCTTCATTCTACTAAATTTTAGTAAAAACTACAATCAATTCGATAGAGATTAAACTTTCCTTAAAAAAATGAAGTAGAATAGATCACATTCTACTCCATTTCAATTGAATCATTATGCTTGAGCTAAGAATTCTTCTACCGCTTTTAACGCAGCTGGAATACCTGCTGGATTTTTACCACCTGCTTGAGCCATATCTGGACGGCCACCACCGCCACCTTGGATATGTGAAGCAATTGCTTTGATAATATCTCCTGCTTTAATTCCTTTTTCATTTGCATCTTTAGAAACTGCAGCTAATAAATTCGCTTTTTCGCCTTCATTAGTTGCTACGACGAATACATCACTTGCTGCTTTTTGTCTCCAAGTATCTGCTAATTGACGTAATTCATTCATATCTTTGTTTGGTAAGTGAACAGTAATGAATGAGTAGTTTCCTGCTGTAGAAACAGATTCGAATAAGTCTGCTACTTCAGATTTCATTAATTTAGCTTTCAACGCTGAAATTTCATGTTGAGCTTCTTTTAACTCTTGTTGTAAGTGAGAAACTCGTTCTGGAGTAGTATCTAATTGAACAGCTTTAACATCACTTGCAATTTGTTTTAATAACAATTCATGTTTTGCTAATAATTCAAATGCTTCTTGACTAGTTACAGCTTCAATACGGCGAACTCCTGCACCAATACCAGATTCAGAAATAATCTTAAATAGACCAATTTCTTGAGTATTTGAAACGTGAACCCCACCACATAATTCGATAGACCAGTTTGCAATGTTTACCATACGAACTTTATTACCATATTTTTCACCAAATAAAGCCATTGCGCCTAATTTTTTCGCTTCTTCTAATGTAGTTTCAACCGTCACTACATCTAAAGCTGCCCAAATCTTTTCATTTACAATACGTTCCATTTCAGCTAATTCTTCAGCTGTTACTTGTCCAAAGTGGCTAAAGTCAAAACGTAAGTATCCTGGAGCTACTAATGAACCTGCTTGGTTAGCATGTGTTCCTAATACTTCTTTTAATGCTTGGTGTAATAAGTGAGTTGCAGTGTGGTTTTTAATTAATTTAGCACGCTCTTGTTGATCCACTTCTAATACATAAGTTGAGTTTAATTGCATTGGAGCAACGACATCAATTGTATGTAATGGTTGACCATTTGGAGCTTTCTTCACTTGAACAACAGTTGCAACTACTTGACCTGATTCATCTTTAATCACACCATGGTCAGATAATTGTCCACCCATTTCAGCATAGAATGGAGTTTGATTGAAGACAACTTGTACTCTTGTATCTTCTAAAGCAGATTCTACTAATTCATCTTCAAATACAATCGCACTTAATAAACCTTTTTCAGTTGTACGGTCATATCCCACAAATGTACTTTCCACTGTAATATCACGTAAAACAGCTGATTGAACATTCATAGATGTTTCTGTATTACGAGCTGCACGAGCACGTTCTTTTTGTGCTTTCATTTCAGCTTGGAATCCTTCTTCATCCACTTCATAACCATTATCACTAGCATATTCTAATGTTAATTCATAAGGGAATCCATAAGTATCATATAGTTTAAATGCATTTTCACCTGATAAAACTGTTTGATTTTGCTCTTTCATTTCAGCAAATACTGTTTCTAAAATTGCAAGTCCATCATGAATTGTTTCTTGGAAACGATTTTCTTCATTTGCAATAACTTTTTGAATAAATTCAAGATTTTCAGTTACTTCAGGATAGTAGCTATGCATGATACTAGCAACAGTAGGCACTAATTTTGTTAAGAATGAACCTTGAATGCCTAAACGTTGACCATGCATTACTGAACGACGGATTAAACGACGGATAATATATCCACGTCCTTCATTTGAAGGTAAAGCACCATCACCAATCGCAAAACTTACTGCACGAATATGGTCAGCAATAACTTTAAATGAAACATCTAAATCTTTCGAAGTATTATATTTTTTACCAGCACTTAGTTGTTCTAATTGTTGAATAATTGGCATGAATAAATCTGTTTCAAAGTTTGTCGGAGTATCTTGAATAACAGAAACAACACGCTCTAATCCCATCCCCGTATCGACGTTTTTATGTGGTAATGGAGGATATGTTCCATCTGGCATATGGTTAAATTGAGAGAATACTAAGTTCCAAATTTCTAAATAACGTTCGTTTTCTCCTCCTGGATAGTTTTCAGGATCATCTTCAGCTAATGTTTGATATTTTTCACCACGGTCATAGAAAATCTCAGTATCTGGTCCACATGGTCCAGCACCGATATCCCAGAAGTTATCTTCTACAGGAATAATATGGTCTTCTGGTAATCCTACTTTTTCCATCCATAATTGTTTTGTTTCAGGATCTTTTGGATAATACGTTACATATAAACGATTTGGGTCTAATGCTAACCATTTTTCACTAGTTAAAAATTCCCAAGCCCATGGAATTACTTCTTCTTTGAAGTAATCTCCAATTGAGAAGTTCCCCATCATTTCAAATAATGTATGGTGTCTTGCAGTGTGACCTACATTTTCAATATCATTTGTACGAATACTCTTTTGAGCATTTGTAATTCTTGGAACTTCAGGTGTTTCTGTTCCATCAAAATATTTTTTCAAAGTAGCTACCCCTGAGTTAATCCATAATAATGTTGGATCATTCACAGGAATTAAACTTGCACTTGGATGCACCTTATGTCCTTTCTCTTGGAAGAAATCAAGATACATTTGACGAATTTCGCTACTAGATAATTTTTTCATCTTTACCATCCTTTTCGTTTATTAAAAAAATAAAAACTGCCCCATTGTTACAAGGGCGTCTACCACGCGGTACCACCTTGCTTACAATGAAACAGCATTTCATCCTCATTCATTCCGATAACGCGGGAAGCGTCTGTATTTCTACAAAATTCCAATCAGGAGCATAAATTTTGTGGTCATTTTCACCGACTAGACCTCTCTAATGTTAAAATTCTTTTATCTGACTGGGCAATACTCAATTAGTATAAGAAAAAGTCTTTCATTTGTCAAATAAATTCAATAGGTGTCTACTAATTTAAACATCTTCGTTAAACCTGACAAAAAAAGTTGCTTTTGTACTTTGATTTTAATATTTCTAAAGTACAGAAGCAACACATTAGAAATCTTTCTTGTTGCTCTATCATATTCATCGCAAAAAATAAACTCTTAGGAAATCCTAAAAGTTTATTTTTCTTTCGACAATTGCTTCCGTTAAAGTTTGAGAAAAATTTAAACCTAATTCTCTTCCTAACTTATCAGCCCATCTCGGTATCGTTAAAGTCTTTTTTACTGGTTCTTGATTTCCTAAATAATGATTTACATTTACACCTACCATAGAAATAAATGATTTTTTTGAATCAAATTTTAATTCAATATCTTTATCATCCTTGAAAGGATTATGCTCAACTAAGGATAAAGAATTTATATCTGATGGCTTAGGTAAATCGATATCATTTTCGATACAATCAGCAGCATTCATGCCTAGCCACTCACTTGCCATTTCCAATGCATCACTAATATCTTTTCCTTGAGTACCAGAAATATTTGAAAAATCTGGAAAATGTACAAAGTAAGGTGCACTAGTACCATCTGAATCATCATAATAAAATAACGCTGGATAAGTTACTAACATTTTCATACCTCCATTTAGAAACATTATAGCACGTGTTACACGTATCAACCAAAAATAATGACCATCTCTCATATTTCGTAAAACGAAGAAAGACTTCCCCATAGTAGCATGCATCATAGTAGTCGAAACATTGTCTACTATGATTACTATGATTAGGAAATTTTGAGACCAAGGCTCAAATTTTAGGCATGAGACCGCAGGGCTGCTGCCGTCCTTTGCTACTATAAAGGAAGTCTTTTGTAGTTTCGTATAAAAAGTCTGTCCTACTTCAATTCCGGAACATACTCCTCATCTCCATAATTGAAAAATAATTCAGTAGGTCCCTTTTGTTCAAAAATGTCTAACATTTGATCCAAATGCCATAATGGTTCTCTCTTCTTCAAATCTTCTAAAGAAATCCAAAACATATTTCCCTCAGACGAAGAACGAAGTTCGCCAGTATAATGACTTGTTTTGTATAAAAAAACAATATAACGTGTTCCATCTGGTCGAATCCAATCTTTAATCCCACAAAACTCGAGATTACTAATTGTTAAACCCGTTTCTTCTTTTATTTCTCGAATGGTCGAATCTACAATCGATTCCATTGGTTCAACATGCCCTCCAGGGAAGATTAGTCCTTGTGCATAACTTAAATTTTTCTCTTGCACTAAAACATTTCCCTCTTGGTCATAAATCATACACATATTGGTCAATTCAGTATGAACAGTACGACTCATTTTCTCACTCTCTTTCTCTTTTTTTAGGCATGAGACCTCAGGGCTGCTGCCGTCCTTTGCTACTATATTTGGAAATCTTTCGTAGTCTCCCTCTTTAAAAATATTGAAGAAATTCTCCATAGCCTTCTTTTTCTAAATCTGCTTTTGGAATAAATCTTAATGCTGCAGAATTAATACAATAACGTAATCCACCTAATTCTTCTGGACCATCTGGGAATACATGACCTAAGTGAGAATCTGCTTTTTGACTACGAACTTCTGTACGAACACGATTTAGTTTATGATCTTCTTTTTCTGTTAATGTTGTATTTTGAATTGGTCTTGAAAATGATGGCCAGCCACAACCTGCATCAAATTTATCTTTTGAACTAAATAATGGTTCACCACTCACGACATCTACATAAATTCCTTCTTCAAAAAATTCATCATATTCTCCTGAAAAAGGACGTTCTGTTGCTTCATTTTGTGTCACTTCATATTGAATTTCTGTTAATCGTTGTTTTAATGCTTCTTTTGAAAAATCTGACATTTTTCTTCCTCCTAATCTTCAAACTTCCACTTCGATTGATGTGGGTCTTGAATTCGTTTAAATAATTTTTCTAAATCTTTATTGCTTAAATGAACTAATACTGGTCTACCATGAGGACAATTATAGGGATTTTTACATTTTGCTAAGTCCACTAATAATTGTTCTGCTTCAAGCGTTGTTAGACGGTGATTCGCTTTAATCGAACCTTTACAACTCATCATAATAGCAGTCGCTTTACGTAACTGAGCCACGGTTACTTTTTGATTCGATAGAACTAAATCAATAATTTCCTCGATAATCTCTTTTTCTTCTCCCTGCTTAATCCAACTAGGGTGAGACTGAATTTGAAACGTATGCGTTCCAAATGGTTCAATTTCTATTCCAAATTCTCGAATCATTTCTAAGGACTCTTGTAGTTTTAATGCTTCTTTTTTAGAAAATTCCATGACAATCGGAATCATTAATGATTGACTCACCGGTGCTACTTCTCCAATGGAAACTTTAAAAATTTCATATTTAATTCGCTCCTGTGCAGCATGTTGGTCTATCATGTATAAACCTTTTTCATTTTGCGCAAATAAATATGTCCCGTGCATTTGTCCAAAATAATGTAATTCTGGAAAATCAGTTTCAAAATTCTCTTCATCCAAATCTTGTGATAATTTCCAATAATTCGCTTTTTCTTGGTGGAAATCGATTCGGCAATCTTCGCAGTCCTCTTTGTTATGAACTGTTATTTGTACTGGAATTTCTTCTGTTAATTTTTCAGAAGGTTCTCTCTCAAATGGACTCTCTTCAGTTTCTAAAGGTAAAGCTTCAGAACTCACCTCTTCACTCGTATACGAAGGAGTCTCCTCCTCTTGAATCCACTCGCTATGCGTCTCAACTCGAATGGACGGCTGAACAGGTTTTAAGTCAAAGTTCAATGTTTCCTGTTCCACTTCCGGTCGAGCAATTAAAGTATCCGTTACTTTACGTTTAAATGGTAAATCTTCCAAAGATTCAGGAATCCGTTGCACTCCTTGGATTGACTCATGTATCGCTTTTTGAATAAGAGCTGAGAGCTCCACTTCCTTACTAATACGCACTTCTTGCTTTGTTGGATGCACATTGACATCGACTAATTGGAAATCCATTTCAATATCAATCACCGTAATTGGAAAACGTCCCACCATTAAGGTAGAACCATAACCTGCCACAATCGCTTTAGAAATGGCAATATTACGAATCGAACGACCATTGATAAAAATGGAAATATAATTTCTATTGGATCGTGTTAATTCTGGTAAGGAAGTAAACCCACTAACTGTGAAGTCATCATCTTCCCCACTAAACGCTAACATTTTACGAGCATTGGTAGGGCCTAAATTCCCGGCAATTGCTTGTCGCAAGTCTCCATTCCCTGCTGTACGAATTAATTCATTTCCTTCATTTCTTAAAATAATCGAAATTTCTGGATGGCTCAGAGAGATTTTACTCACAACATCTGTAATATGGGCAATCTCCGTTTGAAGTGTTCGAACAAATTTTAAACGAGCAGGGGTATTATAAAATAAATCTGAAACTTCAATGGTCGTTCCTTTTAACGGAGGTACTTGAGTTTCTTCTACAATATTTCCTGACTCGACTTTTAACTGAGTTCCCACGTCTTCTCCGGTTGAAGTCGTTAAAGTCACTTTTGAAACAGCCGTAATACTTGCTAAAGCTTCTCCTCTGAAACCTAATGTTTTAATACGAAATAATTGTTCAGGTGAATAAATTTTACTCGTCGTATGACGACGAATCGATAAGACAGCATCTTCACGACTCATCCCTGAACCATTATCAGTAATTCGAATGAGTTTTAACCCTGCTTCTTCAATTTCAATGACAATTCTTGTACTACCAGCATCTACTGCATTTTCCAACAATTCTTTAACAACAGATGACGGGCGTTCAATCACTTCCCCTGCTGCTATCTGATTGGTTAATAAAGCACTTAATTCTTTAATTTTCCCCATAGACTCACCCTTTCAGTCTTGTTTGCCATTGGTCGATGAATTGCAACGCTTGAAGTGGCGTTAAATTCATCACTCGAACGGATTTTATCTCCTCTAATATTTCTTGGTCGGTATTACTTGTAAATAAATCCAATTGTTCTGATTCGACACGTGGAATTTCAACGGTAGCACTACTTTCTACGTCTTCCACTCTACGTTCCACCTCAGCATTTTCTTGAAGACTTACCTGTGCTTGCGAATTGTTTTCTAATATCGTTAAAATATTTTCCGCATGACTTAATAATGACGACGGTAACCCAGCTAATTTAGCGACATGAATTCCGTAACTCTTATCTGCTGGCCCTTCCATAAGTTTATGAAGGAAGACTACTTCCCCATCTTTTTCAATCGCTCCTACGTGAACATTTTTCAAATCTTCATACGTATCACTTAAAGCGGTTAATTCATGATAATGAGTTGAGAAAAGGACTTTCGCAGTTAAATGTTCATGAATGTATCCAATAATGGCATGAGCAAGAGCCATCCCGTCATAGGTAGCTGTTCCTCTTCCGATTTCATCAAATAATAATAAACTTGTTGGATCAGCTTGACGTAATGCCGTATTGGTTTCCATCATTTCCACCATGAAGGTACTTTGACCAGAAATTAAATCATCTGCCGCTCCAATTCGTGTAAAGATTTTCGTAAAAATTGGAATTTTTGCACTTGTTGCAGGAACAAAACACCCAATTTGCGAAAGAATCACACATAGCGCCAACTGTCTCATATACGTTGATTTCCCCGACATATTCGGTCCTGTAATTAATAAAATATGATCTTCCGGTGTCATTTGAATCGAATTAGGTACATAACTAGAACGTCCCATTACTTTTTCAACAACCGGATGACGACCATCGATAATTTCTAACGAACGATCCATTAACGAAATCGTAGGTCTTACTAATTGATACGCTTCACTGACCGTACTAAACGACTGCAGTACATCAATTGTAGCAACTGCTTTTGCCAATTCTTGTAATTGCTCCGTATAAGTTTTCACTTCTTCACGAACAGCTACAAATAATTCATATTCTAGTAAACTTGATTTCTCTTCCGCTTCTAAAATTAATGCTTCTTTTTCTTTTAATTCAGGTGTAATAAATCGTTCTGCATTACTCAATGTTTGTTTTCGTTCATAGCGACTATCATCTAATTGAGACAGATTCGCTTTTGTCACTTCAATATAATAGCCAAACACTTTATTATAACTAATTTTTAAGGATTTAATTCCTGTAGCTTCTCTCTCAGATTGTTGTAATTGAGCAATCCATTCTTTTCCATGCGCCATTGTTTCACGGTAAAGGTCTAATGTTTCATGATAGCCTTTTTTAATGATATTCCCATCTGATAAAGAGACTGGTGCATCTTCATCAATCGCTCTTTCAATGCGTTCATATAATTCTGGAATCGCATGTAATTGTTGTTTTAACTTTTGCCATTTCGGATGATTCAAACTATCGGCAATCGCTCTAAACACAGGAACTTTCGCCAAAGTTTGTTTTAATTGTAATAAATCTCTTGCATTGGCTGTTCCAAATGAAACTTTCCCAACAATGCGCTCTAAATCATACACACCTTTTAAAGCTTCAATAAAATCAATACGTTCAAAATAATGTTGCTTCAAACTTTCAACTAAATCATGTCGTTCTTCAATCTCAGTTTGAAGCACTAATGGTTTTTCAATCCATTGTTTTAATAAACGAGCTCCCATTGCTGTCTGAGTTTCATCAAGGAACCAATAAAGCGAACCTTGTTTTTGCTGAGTTCGAATCGTACTTGTTAACTCTAAATTTCTTTTCGCTTCATAGTTCATGAATAAGTAAAAGTCTCGTTCATAGTAACTCGCTTTTTGCAGATGAGTGAAGCTTTTCTTTTGAGTTTTCGCTAAGTAAGATAATAAACCTTCCAGAACTTCATAGACATCTTCTTGCTCGATATCTTCTAATAACGCATCGAAACTTCCTTTTTGAATCTCTTCAGTTTGTAAGGTAGATTGTAAAATATCAAAATACAAACACATTTCTTCTAATGCTTCAGAAGAAAAATCTCCTACTTTCACTAATTCTCTCGTTTTCAAACTCGAGCATTCACTACGAACTTCTTCCATTGATTGCACACGAGTCCCTTTTAATTCCCCTGTTGCAACATCAACATATCCTAACGCATAAGAATCTTTCGATAATGGCTTTAATGCTACTAAATAGTTATTCGCATGTTGTTGAGAATATTCCGTATACGTCCCCGGCGTTAAAACTTGGACAACATCTCTTTTAACCATTCCTTTAGTAAATTTAGGATCTTCTAATTGCTCACAAATCGCAACTTTCTTTCCATATTCAATTAATGTTCGAATATATTCTTTAGCAGAATGATGAGGAACTCCACACATCGGAATTGGATCTTCTGCATTTTTATTTCGACATGTTAATGTAATTTCTAATAGACGAGCAGCTTCTAGCGCATCATCATAAAATAATTCATAAAAATCTCCCAAACGATAAAACAATAAACAGTCCGGATATTGTTCCTTAATTGAAAAATATTGTTCCATCATGGGCGTTCTCTTTGTTTTTTGAGGCATTCGTAAAATTTTCTCCTTTACTATTCCATATATGGTTGATCTGGTGAAATTTTAATCGGTAAAATTTTCTTCACTTTTCCCGTTGCATCATCACATTCAATAAAACAAGCGGATAATTGCACATCATCAGGATCAGATACTTCGAATCGTGTTGGTAATTGGTTTAAAAACTTACCAATAATCGCTTCTCTTTCCATTCCTAAAATTCCATTATAAGGCCCTGTCATTCCAACATCACACATGACAGCCGTTCCTTGCGGTAAAATACGAGCATCATTCGTTTGTACATGCGTATGCGTTCCAATCACAGCAGTTACTTTTCCATCTAAAAACCAACCCATTGCTTGTTTTTCACTTGTCACTTCCGCATGGAAATCTACAAAAATAATCGGTGTTCTCTTACGAGCTGTTTCAACAAGTGACTGAATCACTTGAAATGGATCATCTAATGTATTCATAAAGACACGACCTTGTAAGTTAATCACACACACTTCCACTTGATTGCACTTGATAAATACCATCCCTTGCCCTGGAACTCCTGCTGGATAATTCGCTGGACGAACCATTTTCTTAGCATCCTCAATAAACTCAAAAATATCACGATTATCAAAAGCATGGTTTCCTAATGTCACAACATCTGCACCCGCTTGTAATAATTGCTTATAAATTTTCTCCGTAATGCCCTTTCCATTCGCAGCATTTTCTCCATTGACAATCGTTACTTGAGGTTTATATTTTTTCTTTAATTTTGGTAAATAATCTTCAATTGCTTGACGACCTGGAGCACCAACAACGTCTCCAACAAATAATAACTTCATGTGACTCCTCTTTCTATTTCATCTTCTATTAGTGTAACAACAAATGTTTTGAAATGATAGTGTTTTGATGAAAGAAATTTAGTTGGAGTGCAAAAAAACTCTTAAAGTTCTCGATCAGACCTTAAGAGTTTTCAATAACTATTTATACAAATACAACTTGAACTAAAATCATATAAATCATCGTTGGAACAAAAATACTTAATAATGTATTTTGCTTCCACCAATGTAATACTACTACACAAGCAATACTAATGAGTTCTGCAGCCCCAAATGGTGCTTGTGTCCATGCTACATCTTTAACACAATAAATGACTAATGTCGTCATAATTGCTTTAGGCAATACTTGCGCAATAAATTGTAATCTCGGAGGTAATACATCATGATGACGGAACATGACATAAGGGAATAATCTCAATCCGAATGTCACAATTGTTGCAACCATCATGCTTAAAAAAATCATTATTGGTGTCATTTTGATACTTCCTCCTTCAATTTATGTTTCATATTTCTTTCAAAAATGATCATTAATAAAATAACTGTACAAGCTAGGCTTGGTAGTAAGAAATATTTTGGACCAACTGCAATTAACCAGAATAATGCACTACTTCCACCGATTAAGAAAGGATAGTAACGATCACTTTGCATGATTTGATTTACAACGATTAATACAAATAATGCCGTCATTGAAAAATCAATTCCTTTTGCTGAAAATGGAATAAAGTTACCTGCAACAACTCCTACCATTGTCCCGAATACCCAGTACACATGGTTTAAAAAAGCAAGATAGACATGAACAATATCAGAATACGTTCCCTCTCCCTCTTGTTTCATACCAACCATAACAGAAAATGTTTCATCTGATAGGGCAAAGATTAAATAGAAAGCTTTCCATCCTAATCGCTTAAATAATTCAATAAAACTAATACCGTAAAACATCATACGAGCATTGATTAACAAGGTCATAATCGCAATCATTCCAAGACCCAAACCAGCATTCATAAAGCTGACAATGGCAAATTGCATTGAGCCAGCATACATAAAAATACTAGAAAAAATTGCCCACCAGCCAGAATAACCATCTTGTACCATTAATATGGCAAAAGCAATCCCTAAAAATAAATAACCAAAGAAAATTGGTAATGATAATTTAAATGCTTGTTTCCATTCCTTCATTTCTAAACTCCTTTTTATTCATATACAAATGACAGTGTACCTAATCTTCTATGAGCTTGCAACTAATACGTAATAATTTTTTTGGAATAATAGTTTGAACACCAAAAAAACCAGCATAAAATGCTGGTTTTTTATCGAAAGTAATGCCTCCATTACTTAATGCTCTTTAGAGCGTCTCTTTAAGTTAATTATATTGTATAGTTTTTTTAAAATTATGTCAAGGGATTACAAAATATATATTTCTCCCGACAGCATCTTCATCCATGATGTATATTTAGGACATCCCATTCTATTTAAAATTAAATAATTCAAATATTTACCCTTTAAAATCCCCAAAGAAAAAATATTTTTTAAACAAATTTTTCTAAAAATAATTTTTAAATCAGACAAATCTACAAAAAAACTCAAAATTTTTAAGACATCATATAACTTTAAAACTGAAATTCTATTTCCAGTATTTTTAGGGGTTAGTCTAAAAACAGTACATAAAAGATTATTAACACAATACATAGTTGGTGTTCTAAATCTATTAGCTAAAAAATTATGAGCACAACTATTTCTTAAACATAATAAAAAATCAAACATATTTAAAAAAGCAGCCCTTTTATTTAATGGAAGTCCAAAGTCTTTCATTACTTCAGTCATAGTCGAATCCTTTAAATAATGTAGCAATCGTATACTTTCCCCGAAAGTTAAAGTTTCTATTGCTACCCAAAAGGGTACTGCAACATTAAAATTATCTACATTATCAGAATTCCGATAAACTGCTACCCCTTGAGGAGGTGTATAAGATAAGTCTGTATAAAATCCTGATTCAATATAATCATTTTTATTTATTAGATTTGATAAAAAATAAGGTTTAAATAAAATGAAATCATTAAAATGATGGTAAATAGCATAATTTTGCTCAGAAACAAATGGATATCTTGTTGAATAGGGACACGTTCTTGAATTTGCCGGATCCATATAATTCCTTTTATTTGTATACTGCATTGTATCATTTAAGGAACTACAATATTGACTTGCAAAATGATAAGCTATAGAGTTTTTTAATCTTTGCTCAACATAATTGAGTTTATTTACTATAATAGAATTTAGTTCTTTATCAAAATTATATATATTCAGAAAATCATTCAACTTGATTCCTTTATATTTCTTAGGAGCCCTTGAAGTTAATAATAAACTCTCTAGACCATTAAATAAATTAAAATAATTATATTTTATTAACACTTCTTCCATCTTATTATCATCAAATTGAAGTTCTCTGGATTTTAATTTATTAATTAGATTTTGCCTGGTTTCAAATGTTTTAATCCCCATTTTATAAATACTCCCTAAATATATTTATTTCATTTTAGCATATCTCCATATGTGTAAAAAGTAGCAAATCAGTATTACTAAATAACTTTTATATTCCTAAATATTTTTATATCAAAAGCCTGCTCACGATATATCGTAAACAAGCTTTTCTCAATACAGCTATTTTTTTGTTTCAACTCATTAATTCTTAAATAGTTCTTCTAAATTCCGAGTAGCTGATTCAATCTCATAGTCTGCTTCTACAATTTGATTTTTTACTTTTTCAGTATCCATTTCTCGACTATGGCGAACAGCTAAAATCTTATCTGCCCATTTTTCAAGAGAATCCTTCAAAGATAAACTATTATCG
>NZ_CAUPZT010000005.1:0-59386 GCF_963515615.1 uncultured Granulicatella sp.
AGAAACCAGATGGGTCAACATACCCACCAGGAACTAAGGTAGAAATTCCAGGTAAAGATAAGGATAATCCAATTGTCGTAATAATTGGAGAAGATGGAAAAGGAAAAGTACCGAATAAAGACTTACCAGATCGTCAAGTACCAGGGAATGCTAAGATTACAGAACCAGGAAAAGATCCTGTAGAAGTTCCAGTGGTAACAACGCCAGCACGTAAGACACCAACTGTAGAATTAGAACAGGATCCAAATACAGGAGATGTGACAGTAACACCTAAGAAACCAGATGGATCAACATATCCACCAGGAACGAAGGTAGAAATTCCTGGTAAGAATGGTACGCCAATCATCGTAACAATTGGAGAAGATGGAAAAGGTAAAGTACCAAACAGTGAATTACCAGAAGGAAAAGTACCAGGAACAGGTAAGATTACAGAACCAGCAAAACCAGCTGTGGAAGTTCCAGTAGAAACTCCAGCTAAGGTAACACCAACGGTAGAATTGGACCAAGATCCTAAGACTGGGGATGTAACAGTAACACCTAAGAGACCAGATGGAACAACATATCCACCAGGAACGAAGGTAGAAATTCCAGGTAAGAATGGAACACCAATCGTTGTAATAATCGGTGAAGACGGTAAAGGTAAAGTACCAAACAGTGAATTACCAGAAGGAAAAGTACCAGGAACAGGTAAGATTACAGAACCAGGCAAACCAACAGTGGAAGTTCCAGGGGTAACAACGCCAGGTAAATTCACACCAGGTACGCCAGTTACACCAACTACACCAGAAACACCAACAACTGAACAACCAGGTAAGATTGAAATTCATCAAAAACCAAATGGTGATGCAGTAGTGACACCTAAGAAACCAGATGGGTCAACATACCCACCAGGAACTAAGGTAGAAATCCCAGGTGAAAATGGAACAACGATCGTAGTAACAATTGGTGACAATGGTTCAGGTGAAGTACCAAATGACAAGCTTCCTAAGAAAGATATCCCAGGAACAGGTACAGTAACAGAGCCGAACAAGAGACCATCTAAACCAGTTGATGTAACAACGCCAGCGCGTAAGACACCAACAAGTGATTTAGAACAAAATCCGAAGACTAGTGATGAATCAGAAACATCGAAAGATAATCAAACACCAGCTCAAGAAACACCAGCAACAACAGGTGAACCAGTACAACAAACTCAAGATACAAACCAAAATATCTTGCCAAATACTGGTACTGCAGATGGACTAGGAATCTTCTCTGCAGCAGTAGCCTCAATTCTTTCAGGTTTCGGATTAGTAGTTTTTGGAAAGAAAGAAGACGAAGAAGAGGAAAAAAATTAAGTAGATTGATTAAAGAAAGTTTATTAATGAATTTCTAACTTCAAAATTAAGGATAGAAAATAGTATCTCCGCTATTTTCTATCCTTCTTCTTTCATTATTTTAGAAAGCGTTTTCATACTAGGCGTTGGAAGATTATATTTTATTTTCGGTTGAAATTACTGGGGTTTCCATTAACTCTCTTTTTTTACTTCTGATTTTATGTTACGATTATCATAAAAAGTGAAAGAAGATGATTGTGTGCAAGTAGAAGGATTGTTTTATACCTATATTGATGAATGTAAGCAAAACTATTTAACACAGATAATGCGTGATAAGAATATTGAGGTATTCCAAGAATATTCTATTACCAGTCTGACATTTCATCAGAGTACATATCAAGAAAAATTAGAAAAAGAATGGAAAAACTTTCGTGAAAAATATAAATTTGATTCAACGAAGGCTTTACATTTTGTTGAATTTAGAAAATTATTAGTAGAAGAAGAAAGAAATAGCTCTAATTCTATGTACAAATATTTCTTAATTGATGATGAGTTTTCTGTAGATACACTAAAATCATTTTTTAAAGATTTATTAGTTTTAATCCAAGAAAATGAATTTATGATTGTACATACAGATTATTATTGGAAGAAAGGTAATTATTTGGTGAAGAGAAATAAGTTTAACTCTTTACAGATGAAAAATTCACTGAGTAGAAATATTGCTCCAAATATTTTAAATGCTATTCCTTATGTAGCTATGAGAAAACATTTAGATTCTTTGTTAATGACATTATTAAAGAGATATGTTTCAGGTGAGTCTATTCCTAGTGCTCGTTATTTCGATGAAGAAATTCCAAAAAAGATGTATACAAAACTCAGATTCGATGCTGATGGAAGAGAATTTGATGCCAGAACAGACCTGAAAAAAGCATATAATCATACTGTGGCAATCGGCAGTGACAATGTTCAACAAAAAGTAGCGATAGAAATGCTTGATGAAATTAGATTTATTAGAAAAGAAGAGGTTGGAAGTGAATATATTCCAAGTCATTGTGGATTAGAAATTGTTGACTTTTTATGTTCTATGATAGCAGGAGAAACTAGGTTGAAAGAATATAAAACAAAGTATACTGCTTTAGCTGATGTAGAATCAGGTACTTTTCTCAATATTCGTTTTGAAGATGGGGAGGTTATTTCGTTTTATGATATTGTAATGGAGAAAATCTACCGAAAAACAATGAATTATTTAGATTACGAGCAATAAAAAAACTCGCCAGATATCATCCGCGAGAGTCGGAATGGCGAATATCATTCCCAAACCTGTATTAATTGTATACTATTCTTAATTAGTTGTCAACTTCTAGGGTTGAATTGTATTTCATCGTAAAGTCTCAAAGTAACTTCTAGTTAATGGAAGTTTGAGACTTGTAAAAGAAAAAATTGCGATAATCGTTGGTATTATCGTATTTTTTGTAATTTTTTTACACTTTTATATTGCCTACTTTCGTAAGCGCCCAATAACGAGCTGACTGTTATCCGATATGAACTTCCTCTATACTACAAATAAGAAGTAGAAATGGAGGAAATAGTAGGACAAAACAAATTTTGCCACCTAACGTTCATCAAAAAGAGGAAAAGAAATATAAGTTTATCCTCAAGTTTGTTCAAGTATTGATTCTGTTTATGACGAGTTATTAGGCATTTTCAATTTTGCTCAGTAAACTCTAATAAGTGTACCTTGTATAAAAGTATGTTAAAATTAAACAAAACAGATGATAAAAAGGAGTTAGGAAGATGAAAAATATTACAGCAGCAGAATTTCAAACAGTAAACCAATCAGAGGAAGTCGTTTTAATTGATGTTCGTGAAAAAGATGAATATCAAGCTGGACATATTCCAGGAGCAGATAATTTTCCATTAAGTGAATTAGCCACAACTTATACAAATTTAGATAAAAATCAACCTTACTATGTCGTTTGCCAAGCAGGTGGACGTTCAGGTAGAGCGTGTGAATTTTTGGAAGCACAAGGGTTTGATGTTATTAATGTTACAGGTGGAATGAATGAGTGGCAAGGGGAAGTTGCTAAGTAAGAAGTTTTTCTATGTAGTAGTTGACTCTCAGGTTTTCGATTTTCGATTGAATGTTGAATTTTGAATTTAAGTTCATTGGAAAATATGATAAAATGAAATAGAATTTGCGAAACTAGGAGGAGTATTGTGGCGGGATTATTTATTACGATGGAAGGCCCAGATGGAGCAGGAAAAACAACTGTGATTGAAAAGCTAATTCCATTATTAGAAGAACGAACAAATGTGACCATTACTTCAACTCGAGAACCTGGAGGAAGTCGAATTGCAGAAGATATTCGACAAATTATTTTAGATGTTCAAAATGTAGAAATGGATGTTCGAACAGAGGCAATTTTATATGCTGCTTCGAGAAGACAACATTTAACGGATCGAATTTTACCGAATTTAGAAAGAGGTGGCATTGTATTTTGCGACCGATTTGTAGATAGTTCATTAGTTTACCAAGGGGTAGCTCGTGGCATTGGTATTGAAGAAGTGTATCAATTAAATCAATTTGCAACGGCGGGAAAAACACCAGATGTGACGCTTTATTTAGATATTCCAGCTGAAATTGGATTAGAAAGAATTCATTTAGCAAAAGGGAATCGTCAATTTGACCGATTAGATCAAGAAGGATTACAATTTCACAAAATGGTTCGACAAGGATATTTGGATATTATTCCAACAGATCCTGAACGTTTTATCCAAATTGATGCAACAAAAACAGTGGATGAAGTTGTGCAAGAATGTTTAACAGCTTTAGTAGAACGCTATCCAGAATATTTTACGAATGGAGAGAGATAATATGAAATTAATTATTGCAATTGTACAAGACAAAGATAGTCATTTATTAAGCGATGAGTTTGCAAATGCAAATATTCGTGCCACTCGTTTATCTACTACAGGTGGATTTTTACGAGCAGGAAATACAACATTCTTAGTAGGGATTGAAGAAGAACGTGTGGAAGAAGTCTTATCAATTATTCGTGAAAACTGTGAATCAAGAGAACAATTAACAACTCCGCCAGTACACTTAGATACAACATTAGAAGCAGGAATGTCGATGCCCGTTCCAATTCGTGTAGGTGGTGCAACAGTATTTGTTGTTCCAGTAGATGCTTTTTATCGTTTCTAGTATGAAGATGTTGAAGCAATCTTTTATTCATGCTATTCAAAAGAATCGCTTAGGTCATGCCTATTTATTTGAAGGAATGCAAGGAGTTGGAAAAAGAGAGCTAGCCCTGTTTCTTGCTAAATTAGTTTTTTGCCAAGAACGAGATGTTTATGAAGAACCTTGTTCCCAATGTGATTATTGCCGAAGAATTGATGAGGGAAATTTCCCTGATGTCATGGAGATTACTCCAGATGGGCAGACGTTAAAAGTAGACCAAATGCGTGAGTTAAAACAACAATTATCCAAAACAGCAATGGAAGGACATACGAAAGTGTGTATTATCCATGATGTGGATACATTAACGACTGGTGCAGCAAATAGTTTGTTAAAATTTTTAGAAGAACCAGAGTCTTCGATATTATTTTTATTATTAACAAGCCGACTCAGTAAAGTATTGCCAACAATTCAATCTCGCTGTCAAATTGTTCATTTTGCAACGCCTGTTATGGAAACTTTAACGAATCAATTAGAAGAAGCAGGAGTAATTCCTTCTGTCTCTCGTTTATTAGCAACATTGACAAGT
Organism: uncultured Granulicatella sp.; assembly: GCF_963515615.1. Lineage (GTDB taxonomy): Bacteria > Bacillota > Bacilli > Lactobacillales > Aerococcaceae > Granulicatella. The sequence continues at coordinate 5,084 of NZ_CAUPZT010000005.1, forward strand.
GATTTGAATGAGGCATTAGAATTAGCCAATAGTGAATCATTCCAACAATTGCGTCAAGATAGTTGGCAATGGTATACACGAGTATTCCAAAATCGTTCGATGGCATTTGTAACAATTCAGTCGCAAATGATGCCGTTATTGACTTCGAAAGCAGAAGGTCAACGATTTTTAGAATTATTATCCATTTATGTAAGAGATTCTCTTTATATGGCAATAGGTGCTAAAGAGCTAATAATTCAAAAGGATAAAGCAGCTACTTTACAAACGATTGTGAATCAGTTATCTGTTCAAAAATGGATTGAATTACATGAAAAGACGAGTAAAGTGTTAGAAAAAGTGCAATCAAATGTAGGAATACAAGCGGCCCTAGAACAATGGGTATTAATGATTCCTTAGTAAGAAAGGAGAGATGGTATGACGAATCGTCAATTATATGACCGAGTAGAGCAATTAAAAAGACAAGTTCATCAACAATTAGAATTGTTAGAAGAAATTAGTCAAGAATTACAAGTGGTCATTGAAGAAAATCATAATTTAACGATGGAAAATCTTCACTTAAAAGAACGATTAGATACCATCGACGAAACAGTTCCAACGGATCAATCAAATGAGCAGGTGGAGCAAAAGAAAAAACGCAGTCAGTCATTAATTAATTTGGAAAATATTTACGACCAAGGATTCCATATTTGTAATTTTTATTATGGAAAACGTCGTGATAACGATGAAAACTGCATGTTTTGTACTGAAATTTTATTTAGTGAAAAACAATAAATATCAGTATATGTGAATGACGTAGAATAAGAGCATACAAACCATTTCCTAATAGTAGCAAGGTCGCCAGTAGTCTCGCAAGCGAGTCTCATGGCTAAAATTCGAGCCACGGTCTCGAATTTCCCCTCTCATATAAGCCAAACTGGCTTATATGACTGTTGCTACATTGAAAATGGTTTGTATGCTCTTATTCATTGGATTTAATATTTATAAACATGATATTTTTCCTAGATATGTAAAGTACGTAGAATACTAGCAACTGATGCATTTTCTCCGTAGCAAAAGTAATATAAGCCGTGAAATGGCTTATATTACAGGGAAACTTTGAGACCCAGGCTCAAAGTTTAGCCATGAGACTCGCTAAGCGAGGCTGCTGGCGACCTTGCCACAAATAGAAAATGCATCAGTTGCTAGTATTCGTTTTTGTTAAAGAAAGCAATATCTTGATAAAATGAAGCAATATATTATGTAAGGTTAACCTTTCTATCAAAAATACAATCGTATATAATAAATATACGTAAGAAATGGGAGTGAAAGATATGAAACAAAAACCAAATGTTATTTTATTAATGGTGGATCAAATGAGAGCCGATGCGCTATCTTTTAATGATCCAAAACATTTTGCGATAACACCAACTTTAGATATGATGGCTTCTTTGGGATATAATTTCGAACAAGCCTATTCTCCTGTTCCGAGTTGTGTACCAGCACGTGCAGCCCTATTAACCGGAATGGATCAATCTTCTACGGGTCGTGTTGGATATGAAGACGAAGTTCCTTGGAATTATACGAATACATTGCCTCAAACATTTAGAGATTGGGGATACCAAACAGAGTGTATTGGAAAAATGCATGTTTACCCTTCAAGAAAAAGAATGGGATTTGACCATGTCGTATTACACGATGGGTATTTACATGTCGATCGAAAATATGAGAAAGCTTATGGACAAAATTTTGAAGCTTCTAGTGATTATTTAGAATTTTTGAAAAAAGAATTAGGCCACGATATTGATATGATTGATGATGGTGTCAATTGTAATTCGTGGGATGTTCGTCCTTGGGAATTGCCAGAAAAATATCATCCAACGAACTGGGTAGTGAGCGAATCCATTCAATTTTTAAAACGTCGAGATCCTTCAGTGCCATTTTTCTTAAAAATGTCATTTGAAAAACCTCATGCACCTTTAAATCCTCCAAAATATTTTTATGATTTATATATGGATGCATTGCCAGATGAAACAGATTTGCATATTGGAAACTGGGAACGACTAGAAGAAAAAATACCAGACTTATATGCTCATCGTGGAAAATTAAAACCAGACGCTCAAAAAAGAATGTTAGCAGCTTATTATGGCTTAGTTTCTCATATCGATAATCAAATTAGCCGTTTCTTAACCGCGTTGGAAGAATTTGATTTAGATAAAAATACCATTATTTGGTTTGTATCTGATCATGGGGATCAATTAGGAGAACATTATTTATTTAGAAAAGCCTATCCTTATCAAGGAAGTATTAAAGTTCCATCATTTATTTATGATCCAGGAAATATCATTGCAGCCAGTCATAAAACAATTAAGCAATTAGTAAAATTACAAGATATTTTCCCTTCATTAGTAGATTTAGCGCTTGGAGAACATGTAGAAGTGGATGGAAAGAGTGTGAAGCAATTATTGTTTGGTCATTATGAAGGTTGGAGACAAGATTTCCATGGGGAACATAGTAAGGGAGAAGATTCTTGTCAATTTGTCTTAACTCAAGATTGGAAATTCATTTGGTATCCTGTGAAAAATGAATATCAATTATTCCATATGCCAACGGATCCAAATGAAATGAAAAACCTAATATCAGAAAAAAGTTATGTTCCAGTTATTGAAGAGTTAACAGTAAAACTTGTGCAATATTTACAAAATCGTCCGGAAGGATTTGTAAAAGATGGACAATTACATCAAGTCCCAGTAGAAGCGATTCGTGCGACTCTTTATAAGGAGGAAGCATAATGGAATTTGTTCAAATACCAGCAGGGAAATTCTTAATGGGAGATTCTACTCATCAAGGTTTTGTAGAAGATTATGAAGGTCCAGCTGTTGAAAAAGATGTTCATGCATTTGAAATGGCAAAAACTCCGGTGACAAATGCAGAATTTTTAGAATTTGTACAAGCCACTGGTTATCAAACTTTAGCGGAAAGATTAGGAGATTCCTATGTATTTCATTTATTGTTGTCTGAGGAAAAAAGGGAGAATTATCCTCATGTAACAGGATCTTCTTGGTGGAAAGTCGTGCCAAATGCTCATTGGGCACAGCCATTTGGAGAAGGTTCTAGTATAGAGGGAATTGAAGAACATCCAGTTGTTCATATCGCGTTAGAAGATGCTATTGCATATTGTCGATGGGCTAATTTGCAATTGCCAACTGAAGTGCAATGGGAATATGCTGCTAGAGCAATGAGTACAAGTACCTATCCTTGGGGAGAGGATTTAGTACCTGAATCAGGTTATCGTGCGAATACATGGCAAGGAGATTTTCCAAATGTCAATGACGCATTAGACGGATTTGTTGGAACAGCTCCTGTGTATTCTTTTGAACCGAATGATTTTGGATTATATCAAATGATTGGAAATGTTTGGGAATGGTGTAGTCATCCAAGAGGAATCGTTTTACCTTTAGTAGAAGAGAGAATTTCCTTGGATTCAATAAAACCAAGTGGAGAATTTGCCATTCGTGGGGGATCATTTTTATGTCATTGTTCTTATTGTAATAGATATCGAGTAGCTGCTAGAAATGGCGCCTTTGTAACGTCTACAACAAGTCATATGGGATTTCGTTGTGTCCGTTTTGAGGAGGAATCATATGTACGTAGCAATTTATAGCATCATCGTCTGGATTGCGACCTTTATTGGCGCAATAACGGGATTAGGTGGAGGAATTATTATTAAACCGGCTTTTGATTTTGTTGGGTTAGATCAAGCAGCGATGATTAGTGTGTATTCGACAATTGCAGTATTTTCCATGTGTATTGTTTCGCTTTATAAAAGATGGGATGATGTAAAAAATAGTCAGCGAAAAATTGCATTAGGTCTTTCGATAGGATCAATTTTGGGAGGATTATCTGGGGAACAGATTTTCCAGATGGCTTTACAATATTGGGGGAATCGATTGGTGAGTTTATCTCAATCGATTTTATTAGTAATCATTCTACTGGGAATTATTATATATGCCTTTTTCCAAGAAAAAATTGCGACTCACTCCTTAAACCAATTGTTTGGGATTATGGTTTTAGGGTGGAGTGTAGGTTTAGTATCTGTTTTCCTTGGAATTGGGGGAGGGCCTTTGAATATTGTGCTGTTATTATATTTCTTTTCAATGAAATCAAAAGAAGCAGCTTTTTATTCGATTCAAATGATTTTCTTCGCGCAAATTATGAAAATGGGTTCCATTGTGACGCATTTGCACCAGATTGAGTGGAATGGGTTATTAGTAATTTTGATTATTGTTTTTGCATTTCTAGGTGGATATTTTGGGACAAAAATTCAAAAGAAATTAACCCACCAACAAGTACTAACCTGTTATCATTTACTGATGATAGTCTTACTATTTATCAATTTGTATAATGTGTACCAGCGGTTATGAAAAAATACAGAAAAAGCTTTTTAGTTGCAAGGTCGCCAGCAGCCTCGCTATGCGAGTCTCATGGCTAGAATTCGAGCCTTGGTCTCGAATTCTCCCTGTAATATAAGCCAAATGGCTTATATTACTTTTGCTACTAAAAAGCTTTTTCTGTATTTTTATTTTGCACTATCAAGAATTTTTTCATTTGTTTTGTGTGAAAGATGAATAAGAATAATAAAAAACTAGAACAGACTTTTTTAGTAGCAAAAATAATATTATAGGGAAATTTCGAGACCTAGACTCGAAATTTAGCCATGAGACAGCGTTAGCTGGCTGCTGGCGACCTTGTAACTAAAGGAAGTCTGTTCTGTTTTTATTTACGTCTATTCTTGATGTATCAACTTATAAACGTCTTGTTTTTTTAGTTGGTTTTGTTTTGCCACCCATTTAATGGCGTCTTTTTGAGAAAGTTGTTGGTGTTCCATTGCCCATTGGACTTGTTCTTCTAAACTTAAATGCTCGCAAGAAGCAGTCTCTTCAGTCGCAATGCTAGTTGTTACCCCTTCAGGACGAGTAGATCCAATTAAAATACAACATTCTCCTTTCAATTCTTCTTTCTCACAGAGTGTTTTCAATTCTACAGCAGTCCCACGAATAAATTCTTCATGCTTTTTCGTTAATTCTCGACATAAAACGACTTCTTTTTCTTCACCATAGACTTGAGCAATCAGACTAAAACAATCGTCTAATCGATAAGGAGACTCATATAAAATGACTGTTTCGCTATGACTCGATAAAGCAGTTAACTCAGCCACTCGATCCTTTTTCTTCCTAGGAAGAAATCCATAAAAATAAAATGGTTGAGGAACTAATCCTGATGCAATGAGTGCAGTAATTGCAGCATTAGCACCCGGTAATGGAATAACCGTAATTCCTTCTTGAATGCAAGCTTGAACAAGTTCAAATCCTGGATCACTAATCGAAGGAGTTCCGGCATCACTCACTTGGGCAATAGTTTTCCCTTCTTTTAACCATTCGATAACAGAGGGAATCCGTTCCTGTGTGTTATGTTCGTGGAAACTTTTTTGAGGAGTTTGGATTTCAAAATGATTTAATAATTTCTGAGTATGTCTTGTGTCTTCCGCAAGAATAAAATCAACTTCTTGTAATGTTTTAATGGAACGAAAAGTCATATCGTCTAAATTCCCAATAGGAGTAGGGATTAAGTATAACTTTCCATAAGGGGATGTTTCAAAACTTTTTTGTCTCATGACAGTTCCTCCTGTTGTAATAATTGAATGATAGGCTTGGATATTTTTCTTATTTTCACACCTTGCGCTTTTAGATAGTTTATTTTTTGGCTACGTGTTTGTTGTTTAAAAGCATATTCTGCTTTCAGTGCTTCAGATTTTGTAGCATATTCTTTAGCATATAGTAGGGTAATAGGCCGTCTTGTTTTTGTATATTTAGCTCCTGTTCCATTATTATGAGCCATGATTCTTTTTTCTACGTTTGTTGTGTATCCTGTATATAAAGTGTGATCTTTACATAAAGCAACATATATAAAATGTGTTCCCATTTCATTAACCCCATAATACTTCTTTTAATTTATCCGTATATTGATTATTTTCATCAAAAATAGTAATCGGTGGTAAAATATGAATGCCACCTAGTTGTCCGTCTTTTATCAATTCAATGAGGACAATATTGCTTTCTTTTCCTTCTTTTGGATGAATGAATTGAATTCGTTTGGGTTCTAGTCGATTGTGTCGGGCTATTGTTAAAATATCTGTCAGACGATCTGGTCGATGTACAATAAATGCTTTTCCTTTCATCTTTAGTAATCCGGATATATTTTGCAGCAATTCTTCTAATGGTAAATGAATTTCATGACGAGCAATCGTGAACGCTTCTTTTTGATTAACGAGAGCTTGTTCTTGTAATTTGAAATAAGGAGGATTACATGTAATAACATCAATTGAGTCTTTCTTTAGAATCGTTGTAATTTCTCGAACATCTGCTTGGAGTATTTCTACTTTTTCTTCTAATTGATTGAGTTGAATGGTTCGATTTGCCATATCACATAATGCTTCTTGTAATTCAATGCCCAGAATTTTATTTTTTGTTTTAGCACTGAGTAAAAAGCTGACAACTCCATTTCCCGTACATAAATCTACAATGGTTGCTTTTCTTTGATGAGGGATAGTAGCAAAATCACTTAATAATACTGCATCAATTGAAAAAGAAAATACTTCAGAACTTTGGATAATATCAATATTTTCTCGTTCTAATCTATCTAGTCTTTCATGTGGTTTTAACTCAATCGTCATAAAGTCTCCTTAATTTCATTCAATATAGTAGGTTTATTTTAGCATAGAAGGGAAGACTCTGCACAAAAATATATTTTTAAGAATCAAACTTAAGACCTATGACATCTAAAATAGAAAAAGGCATAATAGACTTGTAAATGATATTAGAAAATGAATGGAGGAATCCGATATGAATGAAAAAGAACGTATTTTAGATTTAGTAAAAAAAGGAGTGATTAGCTCGCAAGAAGCGATTTCCTTATTAGAAGAGCTTGGAAAAAATCAAGGGGAAGCTTCAAAAGTGAGTGAGCAAGAGAAAAAAGATGCATCTACTTACCAAAAAGAAGATGAAAAACAATTCGACACAGTTTTAGACAGTATCGCATCTGTTGTCACAAATTTTTCAAGTGAATGGGATGAAGAATTTGAAACATTAAACCAAGTGACTCAACAAGTGAAACAAAAAGAAGAAAGAATCGAAGAACTTCATACAGCAAAAGCTCTTGATAAATTAACGTTAGAACAAGAAATGGAATTACAAAGACTTAGTGAAGAATTAGAAGTCTTACGTTCTCAACAAAGAAGTTTAGAAGAAGAGAAAAAAGCAGCACAAGATGAAATGAAACGATTGAAAAAAGAAGAGTTTGATGAAAAACTCAAAAAGGCAAAACAAAAAATTGAAGAAACAGATTGGCAACAAACAACAAGTGATTCTTTATCACAGTTAGGTGGAATTATTGGGCGATTTGCAGGTCAATTTGCTAAAGCAGCTGCTGAAACAGCTCGTAATGTCAGTGCTACGATTAAAGATCACCCTAGTTTTTCAACGATGTCCCCATTTTTCTATCAAACAAGTCACTCTTATGCTTTTGAAGAAGAGTTTGGAGAAATTGGTATTATTGAAATTAAAGTGGCAAATGGGGATATCAAAATGAAAACTGCTCCTCAATCTACCGTAACGATTGCAGGAGAATTTCGATTAAATGAAGAATTTGAAACGCAAGAAGAAATTGAACAATATATCAATGAGCGATTGAATGTTAGTCTAGAGAACGATACATTTAAATTCTTTATTCCAAGTAAAAAAGTTTATGCAGATGTTACTTTTGTTTTCCCAGAAAAAGAGTATGATTATGTGAGTGTCAAAGGGTTGAATAGCGGCATTCGAATGAAGGATTTCACTGGAAAAGATTTTTATGCAGAATCACAAAATGGAGAAATTTCTGTGAAAAATGTGAGTGGAATCATGTTAGAACTTACAAGTAAAAATGGAACGATTAAACAATTGGATGGAAAATTCAAAGATTCCATTTTAGATGGAACAAATGGTAATATTATTTTTGATGCAGAAGCAGAAAGTGCTACACTAAAAACAGTGAATGGTTCTATTAAAGTGAAAAAAGTAGTACCAAATGCCAAACAAGTGATGGCTAAAACAGTTAATGGAAGTGTACAATTAGATGTACCAGAATCATTAGAAGTAGAAGCAGCCTTAAGTACATCACTTGGGAAATTACATTATGATGATGCACAATATGAAGTGATTAAACATGAAAAAACAGTGACAAGTCATTCAGTCGTTTTAAGAAGACAAAAAGAAACAGTTCCTGTTAGAATTACAGGGAAAACAACGACTGGAAGTGTGACATTAAATCCGGTACAATAGAGATAAATTCGTAAAGAGGAGAAAATTATGAAAAGAAAAAAATTAATGCGTTCTAAAGATAATCGTATACTAGCAGGGGTTATAGGTGGACTTGCAGAATATTTAGACGTTGATGCAAGTATTTTAAGAGTCATCTTTGTATTGTTAACATGGTCAGGAATGCCAATCTTATTATATATTTTACTAGCGATTATTATTCCATCAGACAAAAGATCAAGAAATCAAAACTATTATTATGATTCTTACAATCGACCAAGAAAAGAAGCTCGCAAAGTAGAAGAAGACGATTCTGATTGGAGTGACTTTTAGGTAAATGTTTTTAAGAAAAATCGCTATTAACACAGTTGGATTTATGGTCATTGCAGCATTGCTCCCTCAATTCGTTGTCACTAATTGGGGATCAGCTTTGTTTGCGGCGATTGTTTTATCGATATTAAATGTTGTCGTGAGACCAATTTTGATGATTGCCTTTATTCCATTAATTGCAGCAAGTTTTGGTGTGTTTATGTTAATTATTAATGCGCTAATACTTTGGTTAATGATGGGAATTGTTCCAGGAATTCACGTGACATCGTTTTGGATGTTAATCGTTGTTAGTGTGTTATTAAATATTTTCAGAAAATTTGTGGAAAATTTCTTCAAGGAAGAAGAGTATTATTAGAATAGACCGACCTAAAATTAGAGTAGTGAATCTAAATTTAGGCCGGTATTTTTAAAGTGGGAAATAAATTTATTAGGTATTTTAAGTTATTTAAAGTATAATCAAATAAATTAAGGAGGGAAAAAATATGGGGAGTGGGAGAACAAATGATGAAATTCTTAAGTATACTGAAAAAGTAATTCAAGAATTAGAAGATTATTTAAAATTTTTAATAAAATCTGGTGAACCACATGATAAGAGAGCGGATAAGATAGATCAATGGGTAGAAAGTTGGACAAAATATTTAAAAAGAGAGAAAAATTTTAATCCTAAGAGTTTACCAGCATTTAAAAGGGGAAGTATTATTTATGTAGATTTAGGTTTTAATATTGGTTATGAATATGGTGGAATACACTATGCTATAGTTCTTAATAAGACTGATTCACGTAAAAATCATTTACTTCATATATTACCGCTTACCTCAATTAAAGAAACAACAGATTTAACGAATTTAAAATATTATCAACTTTCTTTGTCAGATGAAATCCATAAGTTGTTGATTCAGAAGGCTTTTAATAGTATTAAAGTATTTAATGAGCAAAAGGTTATTGTTGAGAAAAATCTAATTGAAGTAAATGAAAAAGCGAAAAAAATTCAAAGGTTTATTAAAGAAAAACAAGAAGAAAAAGAGGTTGATACAAAAATTTTAGAATATTTTTCTGAAGAGTTGTTACGTGTAACTGCGGAATATTTAGAAAATGAAAAATTATTGAGAAAAATAACTCAGCAAGGTAAATATATTGAAAGATTAGTTGATAAAATAAAAAAATTGAAAAAAGGAAGCCTAGCTCTATTAAATCAAGTAACAACAATCAGTAAACTAAGAATTTTAGATCCTATTAATAGCCAGTCTTTATTAAAAGATATAGTTGTATCAGCAGACACATTAGGGATTATAGAAGATGCTTTAAAAAAATTCTTATAAAAATCTATTCTCTATATTTGTAATAAAGTATTTTAAAGGAATATTGATTGACTTTGAATATAGTAAATTATAAAATAACTACATAAGGTCACTAGATGACAACATAATTGATTTAGTCCTTTTAGGACAACTTAAAAGTCTCTACTCATTGAGTAGGGGCTTTTTTGTGAATTAAGAGTTTTTGTAAATCAGTTTTTCAAAATATTATCTATTAAGTTTTGATATAGAATTTACCCGAGAAGTATAAAAATGTGGTATGATAGAATAGAATAAGTAGAAAATGAGGGATGATATGAAATCAATCGTAACTATAGAAAAACTTGCGGAAAAACTGCATTTAAAACCATTGTATGGTTTAGAATATTTAGAACGAGAAATTACTACAAGTGAAATTTCAAGACCGGGACTAGAGTTAGCAGGATATTTTAACTTTTATCCATCTGAAAGAATACAATTATTAGGAAGAACAGAATTATCTTTTGCAGAGCAACTATCTTCACAAACAAGATTAAAAACAATGCGTCGATTATGTACGCCTGAAACACCTTGTTTTGTGATATCTAGAAAATTATTACCACCAGAAGAATTAGTTCAAGCAGCTGAGGAAGCAAAAATTCCTATTTTACAAGCAAGCTCAAGAACGACTCATGTATCCAGTAGTGTGACAAACTATTTAGAGAGCCGCTTAGCTCCTCGTATGTCGATGCATGGGGTACTTGTGGATGTGTATGGTATTGGGATGTTAATTACTGGTGAAAGTGGTGTTGGTAAATCTGAAACGGCATTAGAATTAGTTCAAAAAGGTCACCGTCTAGTAGCGGATGACCGAGTGGAATTATATCAACATGATGAATTAACTCTTGTAGGGGAAGCACCTGAAATTTTAAATAATTTAATTGAAATTCGTGGGATTGGAATTGTTGATGTCATGACGTTGTTTGGTGCAGGGGCCATTTTAGACTCGAAACAAGTAGATTTATTAGTTCATTTAGAAAACTGGACACCCGATAAACAGTATGATCGCTTAGGTGGAGCAGCTGAACCGACTGAAATTATGGGTGTTACGATTCCAAAAATGAGAATCCCTGTTAAGACGGGTCGAAATGTATCGATTATTTTAGAAGTTGCAGCGATGAATTTCCGTGCGAAAAAAATGGGCTATGATGCAACAAAAACATTTGAAGAGCGTTTAGGGCAATTAATTGCTGAAAACAGCCAACGTTAGGAGGATGAAAGATGAATGAAATTTTACTTCAAACGATTAATCCAATAGCAATTGAAATTGGACCTTTACAAGTTCGTTGGTATGGTATCATTATTGCTTCTGCTATTTATATTGCAGCAACTTTAGCCGATAGAGAAGCAACGAAAAAAGGATTTCGAAAAGATTTTGTAGTTGATTTAGTATTTTGGGCAATTCCATTAGCCTTTTTAGGAGCAAGATTTTATTATGTGTTGTTTGAATGGAAGCATTATATTGCAAATCCTGCTGATATTATTAAAATTTGGGAAGGCGGAATTGCCATTTATGGTGGATTAATTGCGGGAGCATTGACAACATATTGGTTTTGTAAAAAAGAAGAAGTTTCTTTTACTTTGTTATTAGATATTTTAGCGCCTGTTGTCTTATTAGCGCAGTCAATTGGACGTTGGGGGAATTTCACGAATCAGGAAGCTCATGGAGTAGAAGTTACAAGACAATTTCTAGAAAATCTTCATTTGCCAAGTTTTATTATTGAGCAAATGAATATTAATGGTGTTTATTATCATCCAACTTTTTTATATGAATCGTTATGGTCAGCTTTAGGGGTTATTTTATTACTAGTTTTAAGAAAAAAAACTCCTATCAAAGTTGGAGAAATTGCAGCGACCTATTTAATTTGGTATGGATGCGGTCGTTTTGTCATTGAAGGGATGCGTACAGATAGTTTATGGCTATTTGGAGTGATCCGTATTTCTCAAGCATTATCTTTAGTCCTAGTGATTGGAGCAATTGTTTGGGTATGGATGCAAAGAAAAAATCATCCACAGAGACCTACTTATGTATCCGTTGATGATCCAAAATCATCGGATTTATGGATTTAAAGGAGTCAGTTTATGAAACAAAAAATTGCAATTTTAGGAGCAGGTTCTTGGGGAACAGCATTAGCTATGGTTTTACAAGATAATGGTCATGAAGTGTGTTTGTGGGGCATTAATACTTCTCAAATTGAAGAAATTAATACAAAGCATATGAATCATCAATATCTACCTGAAGTGATTCTAAACGATGAAATTTATGCAACGACTGATTTAGCAAAAGCTCTATCAGGGGCAACTGCCGTTCTCTTTGTTCTTCCAACAAAAGTAATTCGATTAGTAGCAAAACAAGTGGCACCTTTATTAGAAGGGAATCCTGTAATTATTCATGCTAGTAAAGGATTAGAACAAGAAAGTTATTTGAGAATTTCTGAAATTTTAAAACAAGAATTACCAGAAGAGAAGTACCAAGATATTGTAGTTCTTTCTGGACCAAGTCATGCGGAAGAAGTTGCTAAAAAAGATTTAACAACGATAACAGCTGCATGCGAGGAATTATCTTCCGCAAAAGTTGTCCAACAATTATTTAGCAATTCTTATTTCAGAATCTATACAAACACGGATGTTATTGGTGTGGAATTAGGAGCAGCATTAAAAAATGTTATTGCAGTTGGTGCGGGAGCTTTACATGGTTTAGGCTATGGTGATAATGCTAAAGCTGCTTTAATGACTCGTGGATTAACAGAGATTAGTCGTTTAGGAGTGGCGTTCGGAGCGGATCCATTAACCTTTATTGGATTAAGTGGTGTTGGTGATTTAATTGTAACTTGTACCAGTGTTCACTCAAGAAACTGGCGTGCAGGGGATCAATTAGGTCAAGGAAAATCATTAGAAGATGTTCTAGGAAATATGGGCATGGTTGTTGAAGGAGTTGAAACATGTAAAGCAGCTTACAAATTAGCTCAGGAAAAAGGAATTGAAATGCCAATAACAAATGCTGTGTACAATATTTTATATGATGGAAAAAATATTAAAACAGAAGTTTTACAATTGATGGAAAGAGAAAGGAAATCAGAAGTATCCTTAAAATCACATCAAGAACAAATGGAGGGTTTACAATGAAACGAGTAAAAAAAGCAGTTATTCCAGCAGCTGGTCTAGGAACACGATTATTGCCTGCAACAAAAGCAATGGCAAAGGAAATGTTGCCAATTGTAGATAAGCCAACGATTCAGTATATTGTAGAAGAAGCATTAGCTTCAGGAATCGAAGAAATTTTAATTGTTACGGGTAAAAGTAAACGTCCAATTGAAGACCATTTTGACTCTAATATTGAATTAGAATCGAATTTGGAAGCAAAAGGAAAGACGGAGTTGCTAGAATTAGTTCAAGAAACAACAGGAATTAAATTATACTTTGTTCGTCAATCTTATCCAAAAGGTCTTGGAGATGCTGTATTACAAGCAAAAGCCTTTATTGGTGGAGAACCATTTGTTGTAATGCTCGGGGATGATATTGTTAAAGCAGAAGTGCCATTAACAAGACAATTAATTGAAGGATATGAAAAAACTCATGCTTCCAATATTGCAGTAATGGAAATTCCAATGGAAGATACAAACAAATATGGAATTATTGAACCAGAAAGTAAAGTAGCGGATAATATGTATAATGTTCGCCATTTTGTTGAAAAACCAAAACCAGAGAATGCACCAAGTAATTTAGCAATTATTGGTCGTTACTTATTAACTCCTGAAATTTTTGATATTTTAGAAAAACAAGAACCAGGAGCTGGTGGAGAAATTCAATTAACAGATGCGATTGATACATTAAACCAAACTCAACGTGTATTTGCTAAGAAATTTGAAGGTACAAGATATGATGTTGGAAATAAACTTGGTTATATGACAACAAGTATCGAGTTCGGATTAGAGCATCCAGAAATTAAAGATAAATTAAAAGATTATATTATTGATTTAGCTCATCGATTAGAAGGAAAATCTTCAAGCAATAAAGTTGTTGAATCGACTGAAAAAGAATAAAATAGAATAGACATTAAAAGACTGAACAAACAAAAATGGCAAAAAGGCACTAGTTTTTGTTCAGTCTTCTTTTATAACTAAAGGTAAAGGAGATTCAATTATGGAAGAAAGAACAATTTATGATGTGATTATTATCGGTTCAGGTCCTGGAGGAATGACAGCAGCATTGTATGCTTCACGTGCAAATTTAAAAACATTAATTTTAGAAAAAGGTGTTCCTGGAGGAGAATTATTAAATACTTCCGATGTAGAAAATTATCCGGGATTTTCCAATATTAGTGGTCCAGATTTAGCAGAGAATATGTATAAAGGTGCAATGCAATTTGGTGCAGAATATGCTTATGGAAATGTAAGTGGGATTGAAGTGGATGGAGATTTACGTATTGTCCATGCCGGTAAAAAATCTTATGCCGCTTATGCAGTAGTCATTGCTACGGGTTCTTATCACCGTAAATTAGGAGTTCCTGGTGAAGAAGAATATGCTGGAAGAGGCGTTTCTTATTGTGCGGTATGTGACGGAGCATTCTTCAAAGGAAGTGACTTATTAGTAATTGGTGGAGGAGATTCTGCGGTTGAAGAAGGAACGTATTTAACACAATTTGCGAATAAAGTGACGATTGTTCACCGTAGAGATGCCTTACGTGCACAAAAGATTTTACAAGATCGTGCATTTGCAAATGAAAAAATGGACTTTTCATGGAATAAAGCGGTGGAAGAAATTTCAGGAGATGAGCAAAAAGTAACTCATGTTACATTAAGAGATACTCAAACTCAGGAACTTTCTCAAGTAGAAGCTGCGGGAGTATTCATTTATGTTGGGTTATTACCGTTAACAGAGCCGTTTAAAGATTTGGGAATTACAAATGAAGAAGGCTGGATTGTCACAAATGAAAAAATGGAAACAAGTATTCCTGGTATTTATGCAGTAGGGGATGTACGTCAAAAACATTTAAGACAAATTACAACAGCCGTGGGTGATGGCGGAATTGCTGGAAACGAAACCTATCACTATGTGGAAAGTATTAAGGAAAAATTGGCGGAATAAGCGGTGAGAATTATTTTAGGATTTGGCGAATGAATGGGACTTAATGGAATAATTAGCAGCAGAAAATGTGGCTGATTTTTCATCAATGAGTATTGTTCCGTTAAATGGAAAATATTATTCCGAATAAGATGATATTGTTCCGTTAAGGGGAATGGATTCATTTGTATTAATCAGAATGATATCTAAGATTAACTTCTAGTTTTGATACTTAACTAGAAGTTACTTTGAAACTTTACAGATAAGTAAAATTATTTGGAATTTGTAGTAGAGCCATTGACAAGTGTGTAGGATTTTGTTATTATAAACAGGCAAATCGTAAAAAATCGATGAGTTATTGAATCTATTTGGAAATGAGAGGTGTCATTCATGCGTATCAACATTTTATTAGAATGTGCTGAAACAGGTGAACGTTTATACTTAACAAGCAAAAACAAACGTAACAACCCAGAACGTTTAGAATTAAAAAAATATTCTCCAAAATTACGTAAACACGTTGTTTTCAAAGAAACTAAAAAGTAATTTCGAGAAAAGTAATTGGAAGGTCAAGCGAAGCTTGTCCTTTTTTTCTTGGAGCGGAAGAGAAATTGATTTTTTTAATAGTAGCAAAGGACGGCAGCAGCCCTGCGGTCTCATGCCTAAAATTCGAGCCTTGGTCTCGAATTTTCCTAACATTAGTAGCCACAAGTGGCTACTAATGTGCTTACTACTATAAAAAATCCATTTCTCTTTTTTCGTGACTTTATGAGGGGGCGTTTGAGAGGGGATTTTTTTGATAGTAGTAAAGGATGATAGCAGCTCTGCGGTTTCATGTGCTTATTACTATAAAAAAATTTTTTTCTCTTTTATTTTATATTCATCCAATCCATATTTCATAGAAACACCATAACACTACCTTAATAGTTCAAAATCTTGTATACTGTTAAAGGTGATTAAAATGGAGAAACAGAATACAAAAAATTTTATAACGAGTGGAAATATTAATCGAGTCATTTTAACGATTGCCACTCCTTTAATGATTAATAATTTAATTCGAACTTTATATAATTTAACGGATGGATTGTATGTAGCTCAGTTGTCTGCTGAAGATTTTGCGGCGACTGCGTTTATTTGGCCGTTAAATTTTTTGTTTATCTCAATTGGTTTGGGAATTAGTGTTGGAGCAACGGCTCTTATTGCACAATATTTTGGAGCGAATGATTTAAAATTAGCGAAGAAGTATACTTGGAATACGATGGCGTTAACGTTTGTTTTTGGCTTTCTATTATCAACGATTGGCTATATTTTTGCTGGTCAATTTGTGGAATGGATGGGAGCCAGTGGCGTCTTTTATGAGAAGTCGACTTCGTATTTAAAAATCAATTTTATTGGATTATTTTTTGATTTTGCCTATTTTGGATATCAAGCATTGCTGAATGCGCAAGGTAGAACGAGAGTGATTACGGTTGTAAGTACGATTTCTTCTATCACGAATGTCCTATTAGATCCGATATTTATTTTTGCAACAATTCCTTTTACACAAATTCCTGGATTAAATGCGGGGATTGAAGGAGCTGCTTGGGCAACGGTAATTGCGAAAATTATATTATGGTTTTTAGCGATTATGGCTACTAGAA
The DNA here is from genome assembly GCF_963515615.1 of uncultured Granulicatella sp. Classification (GTDB taxonomy): domain Bacteria; phylum Bacillota; class Bacilli; order Lactobacillales; family Aerococcaceae; genus Granulicatella. The sequence goes on from NZ_CAUPZT010000005.1 coordinate 21,779, forward strand.
GAGAATCCATTATTCATGTTCCATTGTATGAAGTAGATTATGATTCATCTGTTATTCGTAAAATTTTACAAGTAGCATGGCCTTCTGCATTTGGATATGGGGGAGCTGCTTTTGGTTTTACTGTATTAAATGGATTAATTCAGTCATACGGGACTTCTGTTCTTGCAGCTTATTCTATGGTCAATCGTATTTCAGATATTTTAACGCAACCGCAAATGGGAATTGGATCTGCTTTAACTGCTATCATTGGGCAAAATATGGGTGCTAGATTATTTGACCGAGCTCATGCGATTTTCAAACGAGCATTGATTTGGGTGTTACTTATTTCTGGACTTGGAAGTGTTGCTATTTTTATGTGGCAAGATGCTTTACTTCATATTTTTATTAAAGATGTAACGGATACGATTCTTTGGAATAGTGCGGTTGAATATTTATATTACACAGCATTCATTATCTTCTTTATGGGGATGTTTTCTGTGTATAGTGGATTTTTCCAAGGTTGTAGTGCAACAAAATATTCAATGAATATGTCGATTGGACGTTTATGGGTTGCTCGTTTACCAATTATTTGGATTTTAGGAAGCTTAACAGAGTTAGGAGCTACAGGTATTTGGATTGCGATGTTACTTTCGAATGCTTTAACGGTTTTATATGGACATTTCGTTTATAAATGGAAAGACTGGAGTAACATGCATTATGCAAAAGGAGAGAGTTAGTAGATGTTAAAAGAATTTATTAAATATTATAAACCGTATCGAAAATTATTTTTATTAGACTTTACTTGTGCAGTTATTGTGGCAATTTTAGAATTAGCCTTTCCCGTAATGGTTCATCGCGTCATTGATGAAGTGTTACCACAACAAAATGTTGGAATTATCCTTATAGTAGGATTTAGTTTAGTACTTCTATATGCGACTTCTACAGTATTAAATTATATTGTCGTAGCTTTCGGGCATTTATTAGGAATTAATATCGAAACGGATATGAGAAGAAATTTATTTGCTCATATCCAAAAACAATCATTTTCATTTTTTGATAACATGAAAATTGGTGAATTATTAAGCCGTTTATCAAGTGATTTATTTGATATTAGTGAATTAGCGCATCATGGGCCAGAGGAATTATTTATTGCTATTATGACGTTAATCGGGTCGTTTGTATTGATGTACCAAGTTCAGCCTACGTTAGCTTTATGGACAATTGTATTTGTTCCGTTTTTAGCGATTGCTTTAGCAGTTTTTAATCGAAAGATGTCAGCAATTAATCGTCAAATTTATAAAGGATTAGCTCACTATTCTGCTGGTTTAGAAAATGTTTTAAGTGGGATGCGAGTGGTAAAAGCTTTTGCCAATGAAGAACATGAACAGCAATTATTTGAAGGATTAATTCAAGAATATCGTACGAATAAAATTCAGTTTTATAAAACAATGGGTTCAAGTAGTTCGTTTAATTATTTATTAATGCGTAGTATTAATTTATTTACGTTAATGCTAGGTTCGTATTTTACCGTTACAGGTCAACTGACTGCGGGAGAATTAGTGGGGTATATTTTACTAGCAAATGTCTTTGTTCGACCAATTGATAAAATGAATTCGATGATTGAATTATATCCAAAAGGAGTTGCTGGATTCCGTCGTTATCAAGAATTAATGGCTATTGAACCGGATATTCAAGATCGACCTGATGCAATCGAAGCGCCTCATTTTGAAGGAGATATTTCTTATCGCAATGTAAGTTTTGGATATGAAGAAAATAAAGCAGTCTTGGAATATGTTTCAATGGATGTGAAGAAGGGAGAAACCGTTGCGTTTGTAGGCCCTTCTGGTGTAGGGAAAACAACATTGGTGAATTTATTACCTCGTTTTTATGAATTACAAGAGGGAGAAATTTTAATCGATGGACAAGATATTCGAAACTTTACAATGCAATCGTTAAGACGTCAAATTGGAGTTGTTCAACAAGATGTATTTTTATTTAATGGAACAATTCGTGAAAATGTACTTTATGGACGATTAGATGCAACGGATGAAGAAGTAGAAGAAGCTATTGAGCGTTCTAAATTAAGAGAAGTTGTCGATGATTTAGAGTTCGGGTTGGATACTCAAATTGGAGAACGTGGAGTAAAACTATCCGGCGGACAAAAACAACGCTTATCGATTGCTCGTATTTTCTTAAAAAATCCTTCGATTTTAATTTTGGATGAAGCAACAAGTGCATTAGATACGCAAACGGAAAAATTCATTCAACAATCCTTTGATGAACTTGCAAAAGGAAGAACGACTTTTATTATTGCGCACCGCCTAGCAACGATTCAACATGCAGACCGCATTATTGTAGTAACAGAGGATGGTTTAGCAGAAGATGGTACGCATGAGGAATTATTGAAGAAAAATGGTATTTACGCTGATTTATATCATGCGCAATTTGCGTAGTAGAAAAGAAAAAAACTTTGCGATAGTAGCAAAGTTTTTTTCTTTTCCACCTATATTTTGATATTCCTTTTATAAATATGATACAATGACCCAGAGAAATTTGAAGGAGAAAATCAATGAGTATTTTAAATGTAGAAAAATTAACCCATGGATTTGGGGAACGTGCAATTTTTAATGATGTCAGCTTCCGTTTATTAAAAGGGGAACATATTGGATTAGTTGGAGCGAATGGTGAAGGTAAGTCCACTTTTATGAATATTGTAACGGGGAAACTTCAACCAGATGAAGGAAAAATCGAATGGTCTAAAAATGTAAAAGTTGGTTATTTAGATCAACATACAGTGTTAGAAAAAGGAATGACCGTTCGAGAAGTATTACGTAAAGCATTTGATGATTTATTTGTGGCGGAAGCTCGTATGAATGAATTATATATGGCAATGGGAGATGCAGATGAATCTTCTATGAATGCAATGTTAGAAGAAGTTGGAGAAATTCAAGAGCGTTTAGATAGTCATGATTTTTATATTTTAGATGCAAAAATCGATGAAGTGGCTCGTGCTTTGGGCGTTGTAGCATTTGGTATGGATAGTGATGTGAGTGAACTAAGTGGTGGACAACGTACGAAAATTTTACTTGCAAAATTATTATTAGAAAAACCAGATATTTTATTATTAGACGAACCAACAAACTACTTAGATGTGGAACATATTGAATGGTTAAAACGTTATTTACAAGAGTACGAAAATGCGTTCATTTTAATTTCGCATGATATTCCATTTTTAAATAGTGTTGTCAACTTAATTTACCATATGGATAATCAAGAATTAAGTCGTTATGTAGGAGATTATGATCAATTCCAAGAAGTGTATGCGATGAAGAAATCTCAATTAGAAGCGGCTTATAATCGTCAACAAAAGGAAATTGCAGATTTGAAAGACTTTGTAAATCGAAATAAAGCTCGTGTAGCTACTCGTAATATGGCAATGTCACGTCAGAAGAAATTAGATAAAATGGAAGTAATTGAGCTAGCAAGTGAAAAACCAAAACCTAAATTTGAGTTCAAAACTTCTCGTGCGCCAGGTCGTTATATTTTCCAAACAGAAGGATTAGTCATTGGATATGATCGTGCTTTAACGGGTTCGTTGAATTTAGAAATGGAACGTGGACAAAAGATTGCGATTGTCGGAGCAAATGGTATCGGGAAAACCACTCTATTAAAGAGCTTATTAGGAATTATTAAGCCATTAGAAGGAAATGTTGTTCGAGGAGACTATATTGATTTAGGATATTTTGAACAGGAAACTCCTCAAGGAAATCGTAACACAGCCTTGGAAGAAATCTGGGATACATTCCCATCAATGACTCAACCAGAAGTTCGTGCGGCATTAGCTCGTTGTGGATTAACAAGTAAGCATATTGAAAGTCAGATTCAAGTACTAAGCGGGGGAGAACAAGCAAAAGTTCGTTTCTGTAAATTAATGAATAATGAATCGAATGTATTAGTGTTAGACGAACCAACGAACCACTTAGATGTGGATGCTAAGGACGAATTAAAACGTGCCTTAAAAGAATATAAGGGTAGTATTTTAATGGTTTGTCACGAGCCGGAATTTTATGAAGGTTTAGCAACAGATATTTGGGATTTTTCAAAACTTTCATCCTAAATATATGATTTTTTGAGTGAAATTGAGTACAATGGTAGTAGCAAATGATTTGAGGAGGAAACATCATGGCAGATAAAGGTGTTACATTATATTTCATGAGACATGGCGAGACAGTTTTTAATCGATATAATAAAATTCAAGGCTGGGCAGATACTCCATTAACAAAAGAAGGAAGATTGGATGCGATTCGTTCAGGATTAGGAATGAGAGATATTCCATTTCACGCAGTGTATACAAGTGATTTAAGAAGAACGATTGAAACAGCTCAATTAGTATTAAGAGATCATCCTTTAAGAAATCAATTAAGTATACAAATGATGCCAGAATTCCGTGAAGTTTCTTTCGGAAGTTTAGAAGGACAAAATGCAACAGAAGTTTGGACGAATTTATATAAAACATTACAACGTACTTTTGATCAAAATGATGGTAGAAATGTCATAGAAGAGATGAATCAAATTAAAGAAATGGATCCAGATCATATTGGAGAAAACTTTATGGAATTTTGGACTCGTGTAGAACAAGGGTTGATTAAAGTAATCGATAAACATCGTGATACGAATCAACATATTTTAATTGTTAGCCATGGAATGACGATCCGTAATATTTTACATGAATTAATTCCTGATTTTAAATTATCAGATATGATTGATAATTCTTCTTTAAATATTGTGGAATATTCAAATGGGCAGTATCATTTGAAAGCATTAAATCAAACTAGTCATTTTGCATTGAGAAAAGAAGCGGTAGAGCGTGAATTCTCATTATTACCAATGACATTATTTGAAAAATAAACACAGAAAGATTTATAAAATTGAAGTGACCCCAAAAAGTTAGACTTTTTGGGGTCACTTCATAATCTTTTGTAGATATAGATAATAGCAGTTATTATTTGCGTGAAGGTTAAATTTTTGTTAGTATAAAGGAATATACGGGGTCGTTACGGATTCGACAGGTATAGGTTGAGCTTTCAATGCATTTCGTAGGTTACGGCTACGTAAAAACGTTACAGTTAAATATAACTGACAAACAACAAACAAACACTTTAGCTTTCGCAGCTTAATACCTGCAAGCTAAGATCTGTCCGGCATCGCCCATGTGCTCGGGTCCAGGTCTCATTATTAGTGGGATACGGTTCACTTTTCCGTCTGTCTAAGTGAAACAGAGATAATCAGGCTAGCTTAAGATGATGCTTGTTTATCAGCTAATCAGTAGCGAAACTTTAAATCGATAAACTATGAATGTAGATTTGATTGTGTCGATATATTTGGACGCGGGTTCGACTCCCGCCGGCTCCATAAAAGATGTTGATATATCAACGTTTCTGATGGTTTTGTTCCGTAAATGTTCCGAGGCTTAAAATCTCTTTGATTTTAAGCCTCGGACTTTTTTATTTATTGATAGAATTTTCTAACTCTTTTAATGATTGTTTAATTTGGTGTACGCGTTCAATAGAATTAGCAGGCAATTTATATCTAGTTGACCGACCTTTTCCTTCAATCTCAATATGTTTAGCTTCAAGTAAATTTGTTAAATGAATTCTAAATTGATATTCAGTAATAGATAAAACTTCTAAAGCATCGTTTTTTGTAATGCTACCGTTCTCAATTATAAATTTGACGATATCTAGTTCTATACCTTGTAAATCTCTATAAGACGATAATAAATCAACTTTCCATAAATTGACTACTGTTTTATCAAAATCAGTATATATTTCAGGAAGTTTCAAATGTAATTTAGATGCAGTATCAAATAATTTTGGACCACCTGAGCCTGCTTTTTCAGAAAAACCAACTCTTCTTAGTAGTGTTGGAATTGTGCTATTTCTAGTAACTGAAGACCCACCGTGTATAAATTCGTTGATACTAACTTTCATCTTGCCAGGGTTTTTAAATTCATAATAATCTTCATAAGCGTTAATCACAATGGGCATGTCTGAATCATAGTAAGCATGCATAAAACAATTTGTAAAAGCTTCCCTAACGGCTTCTTCTAATTCTGATTTAACTGGTAATCTCATTTGATTTTCATCCAATTTAAAACTATCTTTTACACTTTTAAGTAATTTATCAAGCACAATAAGATAAAAATCAAACACATTTAAATCGGGATAAAACATATCTCCTGTAGAAACTCTATCTGACCATCTTTCTGATAATGAGGAACTTCTTTCAAAGTAATCCAATTGAAATTTAGGAAATCTATCAGTAATAGAATTGAATTTCCCAAAAAATAATAATCCACCACTAGTGAGTTTATATTCATTATTTTGTCTATCTTTTTTCATAGCTCCAAGTTCAATAAGTAAATCACGATTTGTCATATTTATATATTTTTCGTTATTGGTTTGGCTAACTAATAGAGATCTAAATTTGTCAATAGTGTTATGATTTAAATCAGATTCATCATAACCATTCAGAAGTTCATTGTCACTTTCAGAAGAGGAACTAGAAATTAAATATTTCAAATCATCATTATTTAGTTTTACATCTCCTGCACCAAGCCTTTTATATGATAGTTCTAGTTTGTTTTTTAAATAAACGGGCTTTTTGCTAGGGTGGGCTTCAGAAACTGTAACAAGTATTAATTTAGTTTCTTTACCATCTATATCTAGGATTTCAACGTCATTTGAATTCAAAACATTGTGACTTACTTTTTGTTTATTTTCTGCTTGAGCAAAGATGTCATCCCTTATTTTTATAGGATTTTTAACCCCTTGAATTTGGTTTTCTTTATTATTTTCATCAATCCCTAAAACAATAGTTCCACCGTCTGTATTTGCAAAAGCTGAATAGGTCTCCCAAAAAGATGTTGGAAGTTGAGATTCTGCTTTTTTATATTCTAAATTGTTATTTTCAACATTCAATTTAAAACCTCCAATCGAAAATCACGCGAAAATCACGCGATTAATTATCGTTAAATATAGCGTAATATCAACACTTTTATTACAAGTTAGTTTTATAATCACGCGAAAAATATACGAAAAGTTGGATATTAATCTAATAATAATTTCTCATTTTAAAATATCATTATTAAACATATCTACCATTTTTTCCCTCTTAATTTAAGTATCACTCTGTTCTTTTAATTGTTCCATTGCAAAATCATATACTTTTGCTTGTCTGTCTGGATTTAATGTTCTCAAAACGACTATTAAATAATCTAATGTTTTATTGCTATCATGTTTGGAAGGGAAAAAATCATCTATAGGTACATCGAATACATTGCACATTTGAAACAATATGTCTTGATTGGCTTTGCGTATACCTTTTTCATATCTACTGATGCTTTGTTTTGTGGTATTTAATACTGTTGCCAATTCATCTTGATTCATTTTGTTTAATTTACGATAGTATTTGATGCGACTACCGATATATTGTGTCAATTCAATCTCATCGTTATATGATGTGAATAATTCTTTAGGAGATACTCCTAGAGCTTGAGCGTAAATATTTATATCTATTTCATTTATAGAACGATTTCCTTGTTCATGATTAGAAATGGTATTTTGATTAAATCCTGTCAACTTACTTAATTGAACTTGAGTTAGACCTTGGCTTTTTCTTATTTTTTGAATGCTTTTACCTATTGTACTCATATTAGAAACCACCTTTTTACTAATCTAAATATCTTTAGGGTTCCTTTGTTTCTTTAAAATTTCTCGGCTTGAATTTTTTTGATGCAAGTTTCGCAATCATTGCTACTTGTTCTAATGATGCTATTAATAACTGTCTAGTTTCTTCATCATACTCAGCAGTATCTTTAGAATATAATCCATCATCTAGTTTTTTTATTAATATTTCTATGTCTTTTTGAATATCTTGTTCATCTTTGTTTATTAATTCTGGAGTAGATGCTTTTGTTAAGTCTACATTCATCAAATCATGTAAAGAAACACCAAAAAATGATGCTAATTCTGATAAATGACCTGCTCTTGCTAAGTTAGTCCCTTTTTCCCAATTGGTTACAGAAGTTGGAGATTTCAAACCTAAAAAATCTGAAATATCTTTTTGTTCTAATCCTTTTTTAGTCCGTAAAAATTTAAGGTTGGTAGCAAAGAAATTGTTTTGCATATCAATCAAACTCTTTTCCACTTTATTTGAATTTCATTTGGTAATTCCAATTCTTGTTCTTTTTGAAAATAATACATTAATTGCTATGTGAACGTATTAGCTTTATGTTCTAGTTTTCTAATTTTCCCCATAACATAGCGAATAGTAGCTTATTAAGTCTGAATGGTCTAACGCATGTTTTAACTCATGAGCCATCACTAAATAATTTGTAGGTGTTTCTTTAATAGAGTCATTTTAGCAGAATAATTATTTCTTCATCATATACAATATTTTTTCCTTTTAGTTTTTCTCGAAAGTTTACATAATGATACGGAATGTTTAAATTATCTGCTAAGAAAAACGGATTAACCGTTTGATATGTTTCTAGTAAAGTTTTTATCTCTAAACATATTCTCCCTTTTATTACTGTTTATTTTTTAGATGTTTCCATAAAACTCCTCGTATGATTGCACTAACTTGCTCTTTCTCATCTTCTGTTAACTCAATGCCATCATAAGCTACTACATTGTTATTTAAGTGTAATGCACGTTCAATATCTAGCACATTTTGTTCAGTTGCCCAGTTGGGTGTATCGACACGACCCAAGAGATAGTCTGTAGTAACTGAAAAATAATCGGCTACTTTTTGTACTTTATCTACACCAGGAACTCTTACGTTCCAACGACTAACAGTCCCAGCTCCTAAGCCTAAATTCCTTTCTAACTCTGCTATCGTCATGACTTTTTCATTACATAGCATTCTTACTTTTTCTACAATATCCATGATAATTACTCCTCTTGAGAGAACACGAAACCTAAATTCGCTTAAAGGAAAAAGAACTATTGGTGGTTTGCGTATAAGCGACTATACTATTCGTGTAAGCTAATTTTTAACAACAAAACAAACGAAAAGCAGAATGAAAATGTCCACCAAGACTGATATAACGCTATTATTTTGCTTTTCTTATTTTATATGCTCACATAATAGTGCATAAGCAAACTTTTTGCAATAGTATTGCTTATATAAATTGTCAATAAACAAAATATAAGGAAGTTATTTAATGAGTGACAAGAAAAAAGAAATTCTTAAAGCGTTAATCAATAAAGAATGGTCAGCATCTGACCTAGTAAATGTGATAGAATTTTCAAGGATGTCTATGAACGATTTAATCAATAGCTGACGAAGTTAAATAAAACGTGTGGAATAGATTGAAAAAATTTTAGTTCTAACTTATTTTACGACTAATAAGGCTTAGAAATGTTGAAATATCAATATTTCTAAGCCTTTGATTTTTTTGAATTATTTAATGTTTTTAGAAAGTCTTATAAAGGTAAAGTGTATATGTGTTTACTTCTTGCGATCCTTTTTAAAGTACATTAAGTAAGTGTAGATGATATTTAAAAAAAGAGCAATCTCCGTATAATGTCCATCAAATAGAAAAGTGTAGATTAGTAAACAGAATAGTAATGCAGGTATCACGATATCTCTAAATCTATTTTTTGGTTTCATTTTCTCTACTCCAATTCTTAATATTATTATAGTTATTATATCACAACAAAAAGAAGCATAGAAATGTATCTCGAACATTTCTATGCTTCTGTAATTTATGATTCTTTTTGTTTACTTAATTGACGTTGTGCAGCTAATTCAATCATACGATCAGCAAGATGTTGATTTCGAACGAGCAGTGGTCCATGGAAGTAAGAGCAGAAGACATTTTTGTAATGCACACCTTCTGTTTTGTCCTCATCATTATTTCCATTTCCACTAGTAACGGTACCTAATGGTTTAAGACCTTTGCAGAGGTAAGTTCTTCCGATGTGGTTTTCATAACCAACATATGTTTCTCCTGTTTCTTCATCCTGAATTGTAATATCTCCGATAAATCGGTGGTCAAATTGACCATTTGTATAGCAGTCAATTGCGCCAATTCCATCTAATTTTTCTCCGGCTGCATTGATGTAGTAACGTCCTAATAATTGGAAGCCACCGCAAATTCCTAAAACAACTCCATCATCTTCGATGAAGTGGATTAATGCGTCTTTTTTGGATTGTAAGTCTTTAGCCACGATCGTTTGTTCATAGTCTTGACCACCACCGAACATGACGATGTCAAAGTCTTCAGGATTAAATGGATCCCCTAAACTAATCAATGTCGTTTCGACTTCATAGCCTAATTTTTTTGCTCGGTGTTGGAGCATCAGTAGATTTCCATTATCTCCATAAGTATTCATTAAATTTCCGTATAAATGACAAATTCTGATTTTCATGAAGTCATTCCCTCTTTCAAGTAACCATGTTTAGCTAAGTCTTTACGGAGTTGTAATAATGCCGTATAAGTTGCTAAAATATTAATTTTTTTCGTTGTTACTGATTTTAATTTTTCAATTAAGTCATCATTGTTTTCTGTTTTGGTAAGAGTTGTAAATCCTGCAACTTCCATTCGAGTTTCTAAGTCGTCAACTCGAAGTCCACCAATGTATGTTTGTTTTGGAGTAAGTTTTGCGAGTTCTTCAAATTCGCCATCCCAGATCCAACTAATATCTTGTCCATCTGCGTAATTATCATTTAATAAGACAGCAAGTGAAAATTCTTCTTTTTCATAACCTAGTAGTTGAACGATTTGGTTAAATCCTACTGGATTTTTAATTAAATTAATCATGACTTCTTTGTCTTCCAATGTAAAGATTTCTTGACGCCCAAAGACTCTTTGTGCTTGTCCAAATCCTGCCTGAATTTCTTCAGGAGTTAAGCCGAAAAATCTAGCTGTAGAATAAGCACTTAGGGCGTTATAAATGTTGTATAGTCCACCAATTGGAAGTGAAAAATCAAATCCATCAATTTTAAAAGAAGATTTTGTTAGAGATAATTCTGTTAACTCTGTCACGGCATAGTCTAATTCGGGACGTTTGAAATCTCCGTTAGGGCAGTAGTATTTTCCTAAATTACTATACGTAATAAAATTATATTGTAAAATGGAATGGCAATGTGGACATAAAATACCATCCGTATTGTAATGAGCTTGATAGAGACCATCTTCTGCATGATTAAATCCAAAATACAGTCTTGGATTTGGAAGAGTATCGCTATTAAAAATTGGCGCATCTCCATTTGATAAAATAGTTGCTTCTGGAGCAAAGCTTGCCCCATCTAACATATATTGATAAGTTGTATAAATTTCACCAAAACGATCCATTTGATCACGGAAAATATTTGTAAATACGAATAATTTTGGTTGAATAAATGGTGTAATATGTTTAATCGTTGCTTCGTCTACTTCTAATACAGCAATATTTTTTTCACCTTTAACAGGAGTATGATTTAAGAAAGTAGAAACAATCCCCTGTGTTAAATTTGCTCCAGTTGGATTCGTTAAAATATTTGGGTATTTTTGTTTTAATAATTGAACGATTAAAGAAGTCGTTAAAGTCTTTCCATTTGTTCCACTAACAATAATAACTTCATAATGGTCTGATAAATGTTTTAAAATATGTGGATCAATAGCATGAGCTACTTTTCCTGGTAAACTACTTCCACCATTTGTAAAAGTTTGAAGTGCCCAGCGAGTGAATTTTCCCGCTTGAATAGCAAAATTGGTACGTATATTCACGAAATGTGCATCCTTTCAAAAAATATTCTTTTTTATTGTAGCATAAATTCACTGAAAAGGAATACAATTCGCTTGTTTTCTTATTAAGAAATGAATAAGAATTTGTTTGGAATTATATGAAAAAGTTCATAGTGATTTTTTATAGTTTTTCGTTGCACAACTTTCGATATTATCGTAAGATGTTAAGGGTATATGAAAAGTGTCAGGAGGTTAAAATTGTGGCACAATTATTTTTTAAATATGGTGCAATGAATAGTGGAAAGTCGATTGAGATTTTAAAAGTTGCTCATAATTATGAAGAACAAAATAAATCTGTATTATTATTTACAAGTGCAATCGATGATCGTGATGAAGTAGGATATGTTTCCAGTCGTATTGGAATTCGAAGACAAGCGATTCCGATTTATGATGAAACAGATATTATTGCCATTGTAAAAGAACAAGAGGTAAAACCTGCTTGTATTTTAATTGATGAATCTCAATTTTTAAGTAGAGAACATATTTTAGATTTAGCGCATATTGTGGATATTTTGGATATTCCAGTAATGGCTTTTGGATTGAAAAATGATTTCCAAAATGAATTATTTACAGGTTCTAAGTATTTATTATTATATGCTGATAAAATTGAGGAAATTAAAACGATTTGCTGGTACTGCCATAAAAAAGCAAGTATGAATATGCGTGTTGTAGATGGAAAACCTGTTTATACGGGTGAACAAATACAAATTGGTGGGAATGAATCGTATTATCCCGTTTGTCGTTATCATTATTCACACCCAGGTAAAGAAAGAAATTAAGGAGGAAATTATGTTTGATCAATTAGATAGTTTTATTATTCGCTATGATGAGTTATCTGAGTTATTAAGTGACCCAGATGTCATTAGTGATACAAAACGTTTCATGGAATTAACAAAAGAAGAGTCTAATTTGCGTCCGAAAGTTGAAACTTTTAAACGTTATCAGCAAGTAGTGGAAGAAATTGGAGATACAGAAGAAATGTTAGGAGAAGGCTTAGATAGCGAAATGGCTGAAATGGCTAAGGAAGAATTAGCTTCTCTTAAAAAAGAAAAAGTAGAATTAGAAGAAAAAATAAAATTCTTATTATTACCAGAAGATCCAAATGATGGTAAAAACATTATTATGGAAATTCGTGGAGCTGCTGGTGGAGATGAAGCAGCATTATTTGCGGGAGATTTATTATCTATGTACCAAAAATATGCTGAGTCACAAGGTTGGCGTGTAGAAGTAATGGATGCTAACGTTACAGGTATTGGTGGATATAAAGAAGTTATTTTAATGATTACAGGGGATAATGTATTCTCAAAATTAAAATATGAATCAGGAGCTCACCGTGTACAACGTGTTCCTTCAACAGAATCACAAGGGCGTGTTCATACATCAACTGCAACAGTTGTAGTCATGCCTGAAGCTGAAGAAGTAGAGATTGAATTAGAAGATAAAGATATTCGTGTAGATATTTATCATGCTTCTGGTGCGGGTGGACAACACGTTAATAAAACAGCTTCTGCCGTTCGTTTAACTCACTTACCAACAGGTATTGTCGTAGCTATGCAAGATGAACGTTCTCAATTAAAAAACAGAGAGAAGGCGATGAAAGTATTACGTGCTCGTGTATACGATAAAATCTCTCAAGAAGCTCAATCAGAATATGATGCAAATAGAAAATCTGCCGTTGGTACAGGGGATCGTTCAGAACGTATTCGTACATACAATTTCCCTCAAAACCGTGTGACAGATCACCGTATTGGATTAACGTTGCAAAAATTAGACCAAGTTCTTGCAGGAAAAATTGATGAAATTGTCGATGCATTAATTTTATACGATCACACTGAAAAATTGGAGCAATTAAATAATGGAAATAACTAATCCAACGAATCAGGAAGTCCTAGTTAGGGCTTCTTGTTTTTTACAAGAAAGACAACCTTCGTTTTCGAAAGAAGATTGTGACTGGTATGCTCGTCAATTAAGCTTATATTTGAATCAGTGGACAATGACAGATTTACTCATTCATTTGAATCAGCCTGCAGTAGTTGGATTATGGGAACAGATGGAATCATTACTCATTCGTTTATCAAATTTTGAACCATTGCAATATATTACAGGACAAGCAGAATTTTATGGGCGTGAATTTATCGTGAGTCCCGATACTTTAATTCCAAGACCTGAGACAGAAGAATTAGTTGGAAAAATCATTACCTTTTTAGCTAAATATTCTGGTGGGAAAGTGTTAGAAATTGGAGTAGGGACAGGTTGTATCATTCATACATTAGCTTTAGAATGTCCAGACTATTCCTATCAGGGAGTAGATATTTCTGAAGGAGCGCTTGAAGTTGCTAAGAAAAATAAAGAGAAATACAAGTTAAACAATGTCTCTTTATATTTGAGTGATGTATTTCAAGAAGTTTCTCTTCAAAAATTTATAGCTATCATCAGTAATCCACCCTATATTGATGTTTCAGAGAAAAATGTGATGGATGAATCAGTTTTACGCTTTGAACCAGAACTAGCTCTTTTTGCTGAAGATGAAGGGTTAGCGATTTATCGTAATATTGTAGAAAATTTAGAAAATTATTTATTAGAAGAAGGACAAGCCTTTTTTGAAATTGGGTTCCAGCAAGGAAAGGCTGTTCAACAATTATTTGAATACTATTGTCCAAATCGAGAAGTGAGTATTCATAAAGATTTGTCAGGAAATGATCGAATGATTATTGTAGGAAGGAGGAAGTAACATGAAAACACAAATTTTTCAGCAAGAAACATTAGATAAAGCTGCTACTTTATTGAAAGAAGGAGAAGTTGTCGCTTTCCCAACAGAAACGGTCTATGGATTAGGAGCAATTGCAACAAGCCAAGAGGCAGTCTTAAAAGTATTTGAAGCAAAGGGAAGACCGAGTGATAATCCATTAATTGTTCATGTTCATTCTGTAGATCAAGTCATTAATACTGTTGAAGAATTTCCAGAAAATGCAAAATTATTAGCAAAACATTTTTGGCCAGGGCCATTAACGATGATTTTAAAAGCGAAATCTGGTATTTATGCACCAGCGTTATCAGCAGGACTACCGACTGTATCGTTTAGAATGCCAAATCATGAGTTGACATTATCATTAATTGAACAAGTTGGAATTCCATTAGTTGGACCAAGTGCTAATCAATCGACAAAGCCTAGCCCGACAAGAGTCGAACATGTGGTGGAAGATATGGACGGAAGAATTGCGGGTATCGTAGATGGTGGAGATACAAGTGTCGGTGTTGAATCTACAGTAATTGATTTAACGAATGAAGAAGGTCCCGTTATTCTACGTCCTGGAGTCATTACAAAAGAAGAAATAGAACCAATTATTGGACCATTAGTGGACTATATGAAAACAACAACCGGGGAAAAAGTAACGCCTAAATCACCGGGAATGAAATATCGCCACTATGCTCCAACTACCCCAGTCGTTGTGGTGGAAGGTTCTTTAGAGTTTTGGCATTCACTTATTGAAGAATATCAAAAACAAGGTGAACAAGTTGCAGTGATGGCAACGACTGATATTTTAGATGTAGTGAGCTCTAAAGTGAAAGAGTCTTATTCATTAGGTAAAAAAGATTCTCTTGTAGATATGAATCATCATTTATTTAATGCTTTGCGCTCGTTAGATCATACCGATGCGACTATTATTTTAGCGCAGGCAAGTGTTAAAGAAGGTGCGGGGTTGGCGTATATGAATCGCTTAGAAAAAGCATCTAGTGTTATAAAAAAAGAACTATAGAAAAAGAGAAGCTACTAATTTTGAGGATACTGACAAACTATGTTAGAATAATTCTATTGAAGAAAAGGAGTGAAGCTAATGACACAGTTTAAAGAAGACACACTAGTATTTGAGGCAATTGGAAAAGAAGCCCAGCGACAAAAGCATGGGATTGAATTAATTGCTTCAGAAAACTTCGTTTCACCTGCCGTATTAAGAGCGCAAGGTAGCATTTTAACGAATAAATATGCTGAAGGTTACCCAAATCGCCGTTATTATGGTGGATGTGAATATATCGATGTAATTGAACAATTAGCAATCGACCGTGTAAAAGAATTATTTGGAGCGGAATATGCTAATGTTCAACCCCATTCTGGTTCTCAAGCGAATATGGCAGCCTATCGAACGCTTGTTTCAAAAGGGGATAAAATTTTAGGAATGGATTTAAGTCATGGCGGTCATTTAACCCATGGAATGGGAGTTAACTTCTCTGGTCAAGATTATGATTTTATTGCGTATGGATTGAATCCGGAAACAGAAATGATTGATTATGATGCCTTAGAAGAAATTGCTAAAACAGAACGCCCAAAACTAATTGTTGCAGGTGCGTCTGCCTATCCAAGAGAAATTGATTTCAAACGTATTAGTGAAATTGCTAAAAGTATTGATGCTTATTTCATGGTAGATATGGCGCATATTGCAGGATTAGTGGCAAAAGGAGCTCATCAAAACCCAGTTCCTTATGCAGATGTTGTCACTTCGACAACGCATAAAACATTACGTGGACCAAGAGGTGGCTTAATTTTAGCAAAACAAGAATTTGCGAAAAAAATTAATAGTGCCATCTTCCCAGGTATTCAAGGGGGGCCATTAGAACATGTGATTGCAGCTAAAGCAGTTGCGTTCCATGAAGCACTTCAACCAGTATTTGGAGAGTATATCGAACATGTTGTTGAAAATGCAAAAGCAATGGCGGAGGTGTTTAATGAGAGTGGAATTCGCCCAATTTCTGGTGGAACAGATAATCATTTATTATTATTAGACATTACTTCTACTGGTTTGAACGGGAAAGAAGCTCAGGAATTATTAGATAGAGTAGGAATTACAGTGAATAAAAATGCAATTCCATTTGACCCACTTCCACCTATGAAAACAAGTGGTATTCGTGTTGGAACAGCAGCAATTACAACACGTGGCTTTGATAAAGAAGCAGCAAAAACAGTTGCTCAATTAATTGTAGAAACACTAGCTCATTCAAACGATGAAGGAAAATTAGACGAAGTTCGTCAATCTGTACAAGAGTTGACAAAACAATTTCCATTATATGAATAACACAATGTAATCAGTCACATAAAAAATGAAAGCAAAATTTTCTTAATGAAATTTTAAGGGAAAAACTCTTTTTTTCCTATTTATATACTAGTATTTTGATTCATTTTTTTGTAGAATAACAAATAGTGAAAATATATTATGGAAGGAGCAAGCAAGATGGGTAAGTTTAATGTGTTAGATCATCCTTTAATTCAACATAAATTAACGATGATTCGACAAAAAGATTGTGGAACAAAAGTCTTTCGTGAGGTTGTAAATGAAATTTCAATGTTAATGGCATATGAAGTTTCAAGAGATTTACCGTTAGAAGATGTGGAGATTGAAACTCCATTAGTAAAAACAACATTGAAAACTTTGGCGGGTAAAAAAGTTGCTATCATTCCTATTTTACGTGCTGGTTTAGGAATGGTTGACGGAATTTTAGAATTAATTCCAGCTGCCAAAATTGGACATGTTGGAATGTACCGTGATCATGATACATTACAACCTGTTGAGTATTTTGTAAAATTGCCTTCAGATATTTCTGAAAGACAATTATTTGTAGTTGATCCAATGTTAGCTACAGGAGGATCTGCAGTGGCTGCGATTGATGCGTTATTAAAACGTGGAGCGCACCCTGAATCGATTAAGTTTTGTTGTCTTGTGGCTGCGCCAGAAGGAGTAAAAGTTCTTCAAGAAGCGCACCCAGAAATTGACATCTATGCTGCGGCATTAGATGAGCGATTAAACGAAAACGGCTATATCCTTCCAGGATTAGGCGATGCTGGTGATCGCCTATTTGGAACCAAATAAATAAACTCGTAGTCACGCTTTTGCGTCTGACTATTGCCATGAATTCTGACAATAATCACCGTGAAGCGAATGAATGCGATAGGTGGAATTTGTCAGTTTTTTATTTGGAATAAATAAGGGAGTATGAGTTATGGAAGCTTTACCAAAAACGATAGAATTTTTTGGTTTGTCTTTTTCAGTTCCAATCTTACTTTCTTGTCTAGTGACAGTATTAGTAGTTACCATCTTTTCAATGGTAGCTGCTAGAAATGTTTCTATGAAACCAGGAAAGATGCAAAATGTTTTTGAATTTCTAATGGATTTTACAAAAGGGATTGTAAACGGTGCAGTAGATGAAGAAACGGGCAAGTCATATTACTTATATGTATTTTCACTCTTCTCATTTATTTTAATCGCCAATATAGTCGGTTTAGTGATTTATTTCCATTATGGAGAACATAGTTACTTTGCTTCTCCTACAGCAAGTCCGGAAGTGTGTTTGGCATTATCGTTGATGACAACCTTAATTGCACACTATTCTGGTGTTCAAAAAATGGGATTAAAAGGCTATATCAAAAACTCTTATTTGAGTCCGATGTCTTTAATGTTACCGATTAAATTAATTGAAGAGTTTACAAATACAATTACACTTGCATTCCGTCTATACGGAAATATTTATGCAGGTGAAGTATTGTTAGGATTAATTGTGATGTTTTCATCCAGTTTTGGAATCTTAACATATATTTTTGCAATTCCATTAGGAGTTGTTTGGCAAGGATTTTCTGTAGTAATCGGAGCAATTCAAGCCTATGTATTTTGTACATTAACAATGGTGTACATTGCACATAAAGTAGAACATGAATAATTTTTAGAAATGAGGAATTAACTTATGACAGAATTAGCAGCAGCGATCGCAGTAGCAGGGGCAGCTTTAGCAGCCGCTTTTGGTAACCAAGCAGTTATCGTAAAAACAATTGAATCAATGACACGCCAACCAGAAATGAGTAATGAATTACGTTCAACAATGTTCGTTGGGGTAGCCTTAATCGAAGCGATGCCAATCTTTGCGGTATTAATTGCTTTAATCCTAGTTTTCATCAAATAATTATTTTAAAAGATAAATTTGTTGAAAAGGAGGGATGATGGATGTTTCAGTATATGTTAACAGGTAGCCCTGTTCTTGGAAATACACTTATTGTCTTAATTTCAATTATCTTATTACTATTTTTAGTAAAACATTTTGCTTGGGATAAAATTGAAGCTACATTAGAGGCTCGTCGTCAAAAAATCAGTAAAGATTTAGATGAAGCAGAAGCAAAACGTAAGGCAGCTGAAGAAATTCAAGCAAATGCGAAAGAAATTATTCATAATGCAGAAGCGAAAGGTCAAGAAATTTTAAATACGACAAGAGAAGCTGCTTCAAAAATGCAAGATGAAATGATTAAAGAAGGACGAGATGTTGTTTCTAGAATGAAACTAGATGGACAACGTGAAGTTGATTCCATGAAACAACGTGCTTTAGCACAAATGCAAGGACAAATCGTGGATTTATCCGTTCAACTTGCAAGCCAAATTTTAAATAAAGAGTTGACTGAGCAGACACATCAAGATGTGATTGAATCCTTTATTGAAGGGTTGGAAAGCTGATGGTGAAATTTCATAAAGAATTAGTCAAAGCAGCCAGTCATTTTTATGGACAAGTAAAGTATGACGGAACTTTAAATATTGTTACACAAGAATTGCAAGAAGTATTAGAAGGCATTCAAAATACAGCACGTTTTCGTCAATTGATGCACTTAGAACAAGTATCTGTTGATGAGAAAATGTCAATATTATCAGAAGCTGTTTCAAGTTTATCCCAAAGTACACAAGATTATTTAAGACCGTACTTACATCCGGATGAATCATCATATTTAATTGAAGCAGTAGAAGCATTTTTAGATATTTACTCAGCTAATCGACTTGAAATGATTTCAGCGATTCCATTAACGGAGGAACAAATCGAACGTATTGCGCAGGCTTTTCAAAAGAAAACAAAAAAAGAATATGATTCTTATGTTAATACTGTCGATCCAACTGTTATAGGTGGAGTAAAATTAAAGACAAAAGAATATTTACTAGATGGAACATTATTATATAAACTTGAACAGTTTAAGAAAAAAATTTGTCAAACAGGATTGAAGGGGTGAGACAATGGATACGGAATTCGGTAATATTACAGCAGGAATCCGAAACCAAATTAATTCCTTTGAAGCGGAACAACATATTGAAGAGATTGGTGAAGTTTCATTTATTGGGGACGGAATTGCTCGTGTCATCGGTCTTACCAACGTGATGGCTGGTGAATTAGTAGAATTTTCAAATGGTACGTATGGTATGGCACAAAATCTAGAAAAGAATGATGTTGGTGTTATTATCTTTGGTACGTATGAAAATATCCATGAAGGAGAATCAGTGCGTCGTACAGGTCGTATTTTAGACGTTCCTGTAGGAGATGCTTTGATTGGTCGTGTTGTGGATGCTTTAGGTCGTCCAATTGATGGCTTAGGAGCACTTGAAACAACAAAACGTCGTCCAGTAGAAAATGAAGCACCTGGTGTAATGCAACGTAAAAGTGTGCACCAATCATTAGCAACTGGATTAAAAGTAATCGATGCATTAGTTCCGATTGGTAAAGGTCAACGGGAATTAATTATCGGAGACAGAAAAACAGGTAAAACAAGTATTGCTATTGATGCAATTTTAAACCAAAAAGGTAAAGATACTTTATGTATTTATGTCGCAATTGGGCAAAAAGAATCTACTGTAAAAGCTTTAGTAGAAACATTAAAACGTTATGGAGCAATGGATTATACGACAGTTGTATCTGCTAGTGCTTCACAACCAGCTCCAATGCTCTATATTGCTCCGTATGCAGGAACTGCAATGGGAGAAGAATTTATGTATAACGGAAAAGATGTTTTAATTGTTTATGATGATTTATCAAAACAAGCAGCAGCTTACCGTGAAATTTCATTATTACTTCGTCGTCCTCCAGGTCGTGAAGCGTATCCAGGGGATGTATTCTATTTACACTCTCGTTTATTAGAACGCTCAGCGAAGTTAAATGATGAACTAGGTGGCGGTTCTTTAACAGCCTTACCAATTATTGAAACTCAAGCGGGAGATATTTCTGCTTATATTCCTACTAACGTAATTTCTATTACAGATGGTCAAATCTTTTTAGAAAGTGATTTATTCTATTCAGGTGTTCGTCCAGGTTTATCTGCTGGATTATCTGTATCACGTGTAGGGGGATCAGCGCAAATTAAAGCGATGAAAAAGGTTTCAGGTACATTACGTATCGACTTAGCAAGTTACCGTGAATTAGAAGCCTTCACACAATTTGGCTCTGATTTAGATGCGGCAACTCAACAAAAATTAAATCGTGGTAAGAGAACCGTAGAAGTATTAAAACAAGATGTTCATAGACCATTACCAATTGAACATCAAGTATCAATTTTATTTGCATTAACAAAGGGAATTTTAGATTCAATTCCTATTGAAAGATTAAAAGATTTCGAAAAAGCATTGTATCAACATTTAGAAAATGAACATGCAGATATTTTAGCAAGTATTCGTGATGAAGAAAAAATTCCTGATGAAGAAGCTTTCTATCAAGTAATTGAGAAGTTTAAACAAATTCATCTATACGAACGCTCAAAATAATACGAACTAGAAAGAAGAGGTGAATTGTATGGCGTCTTCATTAAACGACTTGAAGAAGCGTATTATTTCAACGAAAAAAACAAGTCAAATTACAAGTGCTATGCAAATGGTTTCTGCTTCAAAACTAGCTAAGTCTGAACAAGCCGTTCGTCGATATCATGATTATGCTGAAAAAATCCGTGAAGTTGTCACTCACTTACTATATGCACAGCATGATCATAAAGATGAAGAATTAGAGGAAGAAGTTATTCATGATGAAGATGAATCATTTATTGATTATCATGATTTATTAATTGAGAGACCCGTTCGAAAAACAGGTTATCTTGTGATTTCATCTGACCAAGGATTAGCAGGAAGTTATAATTCTTCTATTTTCCAAGCAACACGTGAAATGTTACAAACGGATCATGATTCAAAAGATGAATTTGTAATTTTAACGATTGGTGGAGCTGCAAGTCGTTTCTTTAAAAAGATGGGGATTGATGTTCGTTTAGAAATTAATGAAGTCAGTGATATTCCATCATTTGAAGAAGTACGTAAAATTGTAAGTAGTGCTGTACAAATGTTTAGACAAGGTGAATTTGATGAATTTTATGTTTGTTATAATCACCATGTGAATGCATTATTATCAAATTATCGTGTTGAAAAAATGTTACCGATTATTGACTTAGATGAAGATGAAGCGAAAGAATATGAGTTAGATTATATTTTTGAGCCAAATAAAGAAATTATTATGGAAACATTATTGCCTCAATATGCTGAATCTCTAATTTATGGGGCAATTATCGATGCAAAAGCTGCTGAACATGCTTCACGTATGACAGCCATGAGAAGTGCAACGGATAATGCGAGAGATTTAATTAGTGATTTGACACAAGATTTAAACCAACGTCGTCAAGCACAAATAACACAAGAAATAACTGAAATCGTTGGCGGAGCAGCAGCTCTAGAAGAACAGTAAGAGTGAAAGGAGGAAATTTTTTTGAGAACTGGAGAAATTTTGCAAGTAGTTGGACCAGTTGTGGACGTTGTATTTCCTTTAGAAGCAGGCGTGCCTGATATTCACAATGCCCTACATGTTATTAAAGAAGATCAAGAAGGGCATAAAAAAACAATTACGCTTGAAACAGCTGTTGAATTAGGGGATGGTGCTGTACGTACAATTGCCATGGAATCAACTGATGGTCTTCAACGAGGCATGAAAGTTATTGATTTAGGACGTACGATTAGTGTTCCAGTTGGAACAGAAACTTTAGGTCGAGTATTTAATGTATTAGGAGATACAATTGATTTAGGAGAGGAATTTCCTGAAGATTTTAGACGTGATGAAATTCATAAACCAGCTCCTAAATTTGAACAATTAAGTAGTCAATATGAAATTCTACAAACAGGAATTAAAGTCATTGACTTATTAGCTCCTTATCTAAAAGGAGGAAAGATTGGATTATTCGGAGGTGCCGGAGTAGGTAAAACTGTATTAATTCAAGAATTGATTCATAATATTGCTGAAGAATTAGGGGGTATTTCTGTATTTACGGGTGTAGGAGAACGTACTCGTGAGGGGAATGACCTTTATCATGAAATGCAAGATTCAGGGGTATCCGCTAAAACAGCCATGGTATTTGGACAAATGAATGAACCCCCAGGAGCACGTATGCGTGTTGCATTAACAGGATTAACGATTGCTGAACACTTCCGTGATGAGCAAAAACAAGATGTATTATTATTCATTGATAATATTTATCGTTTTACTCAAGCTGGTTCAGAAGTATCAGCCCTTTTAGGTCGTATGCCTTCAGCTGTAGGATACCAACCAACATTAGCAACTGAAATGGGACAATTACAAGAACGTATTAGTTCAACAAAAGATGGATCTATTACATCCATTCAAGCTATTTACGTTCCTGCCGATGACTATACTGACCCAGCGCCAGCTACAACATTTGCCCATTTAGATGCAACAACAAACTTAGAGCGTCGTTTAACGGAGCAAGGGATTTACCCAGCGGTGGATCCATTAGCTTCAACTTCAAGTGCATTAACTCCAGAAATTGTTGGAGAAGAACACTATGAAGTAGCTATGAAAGTTCAACAAATGTTACAACGTTATCGTGAATTACAAGATATTATCGCTATTTTAGGGATTGATGAATTATCTGATAGTGAAAAAATTATTGTAAACCGTGCAAGAAGAATTCAATTCTTCTTATCTCAAAACTTCCACGTTGCAGAAGCATTTACAGGTCAACCTGGATCATATGTGCCTATTAAAGATACAGTACGTGGCTTTAAAGGAATTATTGATGGAGAATATGATGATATTCCTGAGGACTTATTCCGTAATGTTGGACCGATTGAAGATGTTCTTAAAAAAGCACAAGCGGCAGGTTACCGAGGAGGTAATTAATCATGCTTGAAAATCGAGAACTTTTAGTCGTCGTAACGACACCAGAAGGGAAAGTTTATAATCACCGTTCTTATTCGGTTAGTGCAGAAGCCATTGATGGAGGGATTACAATTCTTCCAAACCATGCACCAATCATGTTGCCGTTAAAAATTGGTGAATTACGGGTAAAACGTTTCTTAGAAGATTCACCTACCGATTATATTGCGATTGGTGGAGGAATTATGGAAGTACGTGATAATGTCGTAACGGTTATTGCGAACGTTGCAGAACGTGCACGTGATATTGACGTGGGTCGTGCAGAACAAGCACGTGATAAAGCAGAAGCAATTATTCAAAATAAAAATTGCTCTAAGAGTGAAGTAGAACGTGCGAAAATTGCACTAAACAAAGCGATTAACCGTATTGGTGTTTCTAAACACCGTCGATTAAAACAATAATAAAATGAAAACTGTTGGTTTAATACCAGCAGTTTTTTCATTTTCTTTGAAAAAAACAGTAAAAACCTATTGCAAAACAAAAAAAGAACTGCTATAATCATAAAACGTAAATGTTACGATTTAAGAAAAAGTAAAAATGAAAAGAGGAGAACAAATGGCTAAGAAATCAAAAATTGCAAAACATAAAAAACAATTAGCATTAGTTGAAAAATATGCTCAAATTAGATATGAATTAAAACAAGCAGGGGATTATGAAGCTCTTCGTAAATTACCCATTAATTCAAATCCAAATCGTGTGAAAAATAGAGATATGGTGGATGGTCGACCAAGAGCCTATATGAGAAAATTTGGAATCTCAAGAATTAAATTCCGTGATTTAGCTCATAAAGGATTAATTCCAGGTGTTGTCAAAGCAAGCTGGTAATTCATAGTAATGGAGGGAAAGAAATGAAACAAGATCTAGCAACAGCATATAGACAAATGAAAAGTCCAAATATTAAAACTCGTAAACGTGCGTTGAAATTGATTCATGAAGCGAAACGTGGAAAGAAAAAATAAGAGGAGTACAATGATGAAAGTAAGTAAAAAAATTATAGCAGTGTTAGGAGCAGCGTTTTTATTAGGTGCTTGTTCTCAACCAACTACTTCTACAAAACCTCAAAAAGAATCTAAATTAAATATTATGACAACATTTTTCCCAATGTATGACTTTACTAGAAATATCGTTGGAGAAGAAGGGAATGTTACATTATTAATTAGTGCCGGAACTGAACCTCATGAATATGATCCAACGGCGAAAGATATTGCAAAAATCTCACAATCAGATGCTTTAGTTTATGATAACGAAAATATGGAAACTTGGGTTCCAACTGTGATGAAAAGTTTAACAGATTCAAAAGTAAAAGAAATTAAAGCAACAAAAGATATGGAATTATTGCCAATTGAAGATGAACATGATCACGAAGGTGAAGAACATCATGATGAACATGATCATGAGTTTGATCCACATGTATGGTTATCTCCTAAAAAAGCAAAATTATTAGTTGAAAAAATTACAGCTCAATTAAGCGAAGCATTTCCTGAAAAAGCATCTGCATTTAAAACAAATGCACAAGCATATTTAGAAAAATTATCGCAGTTAGATAATGAGTACACAGCAGCTTTAAAAGATGCGAAGCAAAAGAATTTTGTGACACAACATACAGCGTTTAGATATTTAGCAACAGATTATGGTTTAAATCAAGTAGGGATTGCAGGGATTTCTCCAGAAGCAGAACCTTCACCAGCTCGTCTAGCTGAATTAACGAAGTATATTAAAGAAAATGAAATTCGTTATATTTATTTTGAAGAAAATGCATCAGAAAAAATTGCGAAGACTCTAGCAACAGAAACGGGAGTTGTGTTAGAGGTGTTAAATCCATTAGAATCTTTAACAAAAGAAGAAATGGATAAGGGTGATGATTATATTTCAGTAATGAAAGAAAATCTTCAGGCTTTATTGAAAACAACTACCGTAGCAGGTAAAGAAATTAAGGCAGAGCATTAAAATTTTCTAAGTTAACATGAAGAAATTCATAGGGAGTATGATTATAGTGAGTTTTCTTCATTAGTCTAGAGAGTTTAAGATTAAACTTCTATAGAGACGAGAGTTTCTATAGAAGTTTTTTTGTACAAATAAACACTATATATAGTTTTAAAAATAGTTGAAAAACACAATATATAGGTGTATGATGGTGTGGGTTACAAAAAGTGTAAAGGAGGAATGAGTGTGAGAGAATTATTTGTAACAAAAAAAGATAGTAGAATACAAGTTTTTAATCATCAAAAAATCTTTTATGGCTTAGAAAAAGCAGAGAAAAGTTTATATGGAGAACTTTCAAAAAAACGTAAAGAAGTACTAGCAGAACTTACGAGAAAGATTTTATCAGAAATAGAAAGGTTACAACTAGCAGAAATCAAATCAGAAGAAATTGAACATATAGTTATTCAATTTTTAGAAAAAGAAGGAGAGACGGTATTAGCGAATCAATTTCTTGCGACTCGAATTCAGTGGGATAAAAAACGACAAAAAGAAATGGATGTTACCCAGAGATTAACGAAATTAAGTCAAAGAGATGCAAGTATTATTCATGAAAATGCAAATAAAGATAGTGAAGTCTTTAATACGCAACGTGATTTGATGGCAGGAACAGTTGGGAAAGCTTTCGGATTAAAGATGCTTCCACCACATGTTGCAAATGCGCATTTAAAAGGCGATATTCACTATCATGATTTAGATTATCATCCATATTTGCCAATGACGAATTGTAGTTTAATTGATTTTAAGGAAATGTTTGAACACGGATTTAAAATTGGAAATGCGGATGTTGAAAGTCCAAAATCAATCCAAACAGCTACTGCTCAAATGGCACAAATTATTGCGAACGTTGCTTCAAGCCAATATGGAGGATGCTCTGCGAATCGTATTGATGAAGTATTAGCACCCTATGCTAAGTTGAATTATGAAAAACATTTGCATGATGCTAAAAAATGGGTGGATGGTGAAAATAAACAAGAAGCGTATGCATTAGAAAAAACGAAAAAAGATATTTATGATGCTATGCAATCCTTAGAGTATGAAATTAATACACTCTATACTTCTCAAGGGCAAACGCCATTTACAACACTAGGATTTGGATTAGGGATGTCATTATTTGAACGAGAAATTCAAAAAGCGATTTTAAAAGTTAGAATCAAAGGAATTGGAAAAGAACAAAGAACGGCTATTTTCCCTAAATTAATTTTTACGTTAAAACGTGGTGTGAATTTAGAAAATATGGATCCAAATTATGATATCAAAACATTAGCCTTAGAATGTTCAACGAAAAGAATGTATCCAGATATTTTAAATTATGAACAAATTGTTAGAATTACGGGTAGCTTTAAAGTGCCGATGGGTTGCCGTTCATTTTTGCAAGGTTGGAAAAATGAAAAAGGCGAAGATGTTTCGGACGGAAGAATGAATTTAGGAGTCGTGACATTAAATATTCCAAGAATTGCGTTAGAATCAGATGATGATAAAGAGCAATTTTGGAGTATTTTAGAAGAAAAATTACAAATTTGTAAAGATGCATTAGTGTATCGGGTAGAACGCTGTAAAGAGGCAAAATCAGCGAATGCGCCTATTTTATATCGCTATGGTTCGTTTGGTAAACGATTGATGAATGATGAAGCGGTAGATGAAGTATTTAAACATCGTCGTGCAACAGTATCTCTTGGATATATTGGCTTATATGAAACGGCTACTGTCTTTTTTGGAAATTGTTGGGAAACAAATCCAGAAGCAAAAGAATTTACCTTAAATATTTTGAAACGATTGAGCGAAAAAACAAAGAAATGGTCGGATGAATATGACTATCATTTTAGTGTTTATGCAACTCCAAGTGAAAGTTTAACAGATCGTTTTTGTCGATTAGATCAAGAAAAATTTGGGAATGTAGCCGATATTACAGATAAAGAATATTATACAAATAGCTTCCACTATGATGTGAGAAAATCACCAACTCCATTTGAAAAAATTGAGTTTGAAAAAGATTATCCTGATTATTCTTCAGGAGGATTTATTCATTATTGCGAATATCCCGTTATGAAACAAAATCCAAAAGCGCTTGAAGCAGTTTGGGATTATGCATATGAAAGAGTGGGGTATCTTGGAACAAATACACCGATTGATCGTTGCTATGAATGTGGTTATGAAGGGGAGTTTGAACCAACTGCAAAAGGATTTGAATGTCCAATATGTAAAAATAGAAATCCGAAAACTTGTGATGTCGTTAAACGAACTTGTGGTTACTTAGGAAATCCTCAAGCTCGTCCAATGGTTCACGGAAGACACCAAGAAATTAAATCACGGGTTAAACATCTCTCTAATGAACGAAATATAAGAAATTAGGAGGATTGGGTATGAAGTTTCCAAAACCGGGGGAATGGACAAGTGAGCAATATTCTAAAGGGAAAATTGCTAGTTATAAGCCTTATAATTTTGTAGATGGGGAAGGCGTGCGTTGTTCCTTATATGTGAGTGGTTGTTTATTTGCTTGCGAAGGTTGCTATAATGTCAAAGCACAAAATTTTAATACGGGAATTCTTTATACAGAAGAATTAGAAGAACAAATTATACAAGATATAGGAGCTAGTTATTGCCAGGGATTGACGCTGTTAGGGGGAGAACCTTTTTTGAATACGCAAGTATGTTTATCTCTTGTTCGTAAATTACGAAGTGTTTATGGACAGTCTAAAGATATTTGGTCATGGACAGGCTATACTTGGGAAGAGTTACAGTTAGAAACACCCGATAAAAAAGCATTGCTACAGGAACTTGATATTTTAGTAGATGGACGATTTGATATTAAAAAAAGAGATTTAACATTGCAATTTAGAGGAAGTTCGAATCAAAGAATCATTGATGTGCAAAAGTCTTTACAAAATGAGCGAGTAGTTTTATGGGATGGATTAAGAAAATAAGAGAATTTTACTAGCACTTGACGATTCTTAGTATCATTCAGTTAATGTTTTTTAAGGAGTTAGGTATATGAAGGTATCAACTATTTCAAAATTTTCATTAGTGAGTATTTCGACATTATTAATGTCTCATTTAGCCATTTCCCCAGTACTACCTAAATTATACGAGTATTACCATGGGATGAATCCAGAACTAGGTTTAGCTTCTGTGGAGAGTTTAGCAACCATTCCTGCAATGATGATTACGATTTTTGTGTTACTTAGTAATCTTGTTATGAATAAAATTGGGAAAAAGAATACGGTATTATTAGGAATTGGTTTAATCATTATTTTTGGACCACTTCCAGCGTTTATAACGAATTTTAAATTCGTAATGACAAGTCGAATGTTATTAGGAGCAGGAATTGGATTGTTTAATTCTTTATCCATTAGTTTAATGAGTGACTTTTTTGAATCAGATGAAAAAGCAACTATGATTGGGATGAGAACAGCTTTCTTAAATATTGGAAAAGCATTGATGACATTTTTATCAGGTTATTTATTACTATTTGGTGAACGAGCGGTATTTTTAACCTATTTAATTGCGATTCCGATTTTCCTATTATTTTATCGATATGTTCCAAACACTTCAGTTGAACAACGTGCTAAGAAAA
This sequence comes from uncultured Granulicatella sp., assembly GCF_963515615.1. GTDB lineage: Bacteria > Bacillota > Bacilli > Lactobacillales > Aerococcaceae > Granulicatella. The sequence goes on from NZ_CAUPZT010000005.1 coordinate 51,097, forward strand.
AAGGTAACATTCGTTTAGCGACCGTTGTGTTAACACTGCTTACTTTTTTAGTAGGGGTGAGTTATATGGGATTAACTATAAAGATTCCATCACTTATTTTAACGCACTATCAATTAGAGGTTGATCTGTCTCGTAATTTATTAACGATTTTAGCACTCAGTGGTACGATTGCTGGTTTTATTTTTGGAATGTTATTGAAGAAAATTGAAGATTTAACTTTACCTATGATGCTACTTAGTATGGCAATGGGTAGTTTGATTTTTATTTTCTTTAAACATATCGCTCTATATTATGTAGCGAGTGTTTTAATAGGGGTAAGTTTTGTAGGTACGATGTCTTATATTTTCTATTTTATTTCGAGAATTTTTGAAAAAGAGGAGATTCATTTAACGACGAGTATTGTGTTAGTTGGTGGAAATGTTGGGGTGATTTTGACACCTGTTATTATGACAAAATTCCCTGAATGGATGAATTGGAATCCGTTTATTGCGCCATTTTATATGGCAAGTGCCTTTATGGGCATTGTTGCAATTATTAGTGGATGGTATTTATTAAAAAAATAATTTTTAGAAAAAGAGTTTTTTGATAGTAGTATTAGGAAGGCAGCAGCCTTGCTGTGCAAGTTTCATACTACTATGGAAACTCTTTTTCTTTAGCACCCAGAATGAGACATTCTGGATATTTCAAAAGGAAATCGAGTAGAAAGCATAGCAATTTCTATTGAAACTCTTTATAATGTAACTGATAACAAAAATAAAGGAGCTATTATGCCTCAAGGAAAAATTATTCGAGCCCTAAGTGGCTTTTATTATATCGAGTCAGATCATCAAGTGTACCAAACTCGAGCACGTGGAGTTTTTAGAAAAAGAGGACAGTCTCCATTGGTGGGAGATATTGTGGATTTTACAAGTGATACTCTGGAAGAAGGAGTACTAGAAAAAATTCATCCTAGGAAAAATGCTTTGATTCGTCCACCTGTATCCAATGTAGATATTGGTATCGTTGTGATGTCTGCTGTGGAACCAGATTTTTCAACACATTTAGTGGATCGATTTTTAGTGTACTTAGAAGGAATGGAAATTCAACCTGTTTTATTAATTACGAAGGTAGATTTATTAACTGAAGAACAATTACAACGCTTTGAAGCAGTGAAGAAGAAATACCAAGAAGTAGGATATGAAGTATGGTATTCTTCAGAAGTAAAAGATCACCAAAGTGAATTTCTAGCTTCCTATAAAGGGAAACTAGTTGTCTTTTTAGGGCAATCTGGGGTTGGGAAATCAACGATGTTGAATCAATTAATTCCAGAGTTAAATCAAGAAACTGGAGAAATTTCTAGCGCACTAGGTCGGGGGAAACATACGACTAGACAAGTTTCTTTACATGAAGTAGAAGAAGTTTGGATAGCAGATACTCCTGGTTTTAGTACGGTAGACTTTATTGGTGTGGAAAAAGAAGATTTACCTTATTTATTCCCAGAATTTGAAGAATACTCTACTCACTGTAAATTTAGAGAATGTTCTCATCAACATGAACCTCAATGCGCTGTGATAGAAGCCGTTCAAGAGGGGAAAATTTGGCAAGAAAGATATGACCATTATCAAGATTTCTATGAAGAAATTAGCCAAAGAAAACCAATGTATCAAAGAAAAAAATAATCGTTATAAAGGAGTCAAAAACATGAAAGTAGCACCTTCAATTTTAAGTGCAAATTTTGCAACATTAGGAGAAGACGTTAAGAAAGTAGAACAATTAGGGGCAGACTGGATTCATATCGATGCAATGGACGGTCAATTCGTTCCTAACTTAACACTTGGACCAAATATTGTAGAAGGGCTTCGTCCCATTACAACATTAACATTAGATTGTCATTTAATGGTTCAAGAACCTGAACGTTTTGTAAAGGAATTTGCAAAAGCGGGGGCGGACTATATTTCTGTTCATATTGAATCAACCAATCATATTCATCGTACATTGCAACTGATTAAATCTGAAGGAGTAAAAGCAGGAATTGTGATTAATCCAGGTACTCCAGTTAGTGCGATTAGTGCTATATTGGGAATGGTAGACTTAGTATTAGTGATGACTGTTAACCCAGGATTTGGGGGACAAGCATTTATTCCTGAAACATTAGATAAAGTAAGAGAATTAGTTGAATTACGTCATGAACAAGGATACCATTATTTAATTGAAGTAGATGGTGGTGTAAATGGAAAAACTGCTAAATTATGTCGTGAAGCAGGGGTAGATGTTGCTGTAGCTGGATCTTATGTTTACTATGCAGATGATATAAAAAAAGCGATTGATTCTATAAAAGAAGCTTAAAGAGGATTTGAGTATGGAGATAATTGTAGTAATTGGGGGACCTTTGGAAGAGGGTGCTATACGCAGATGGCTTCATCAGCAACTCCAACAAAAAGATAACCAAAAATTTCACTTTATTGGAGTAGATGGGGGATGTTTGAAGTTAATGGAGGAAGAGTTGACGATTGATTTGGCAATTGGTGACTTCGATTCTATTTCAGTTGAAGATAAAGAAATATTAAAAAATTATGCTTCTAACATGATTGAATTCCCTTCTGAAAAAGATTTTACAGACTTTGAAGAAGCGTTGATGTGGGTTGCTAAGGTATATCCTCAGCAAAAGATTCATGTATTAGGTGCTTTTGGGGGGAGAGTGGACCATGCGATTAGTTGTTTGTGGACCATGTTTCGCCCAGAATTACAAGTATTAATTCCTTATCTTTCGTTAGAAGATGAATGGAATCATATTTCTTTCTTAATTCCAGGAGATTATGTCATTGAAAAATTAGACTATACGAAGTATTTATCTTTTATTACAACCGGGCCTATAGAGCAATTGACTTTAAAAAATGTGAAATATACATTGAGCAACCAAGATTATGATTTTCCAATCGCATTGATTAGTAATGAGTTTATCGAAGATAAAATGAAAATCTCATTTAAGTCTGGTGGAATTATTGTAGGGCAAACAAGAGATTCTTGGAGATGAAACGATTATATAATTATATTTTTAGGATTAATTCAGGTATCACTCTATTATTTTCTTTAAGAAATAGGGAGTGATTCTTTGTTTATGATTGAATTTTTTATAAAAAACTGTATACTATATATGAGTCTATATATAGACTTAAAAAATAGTATAAAATGGAGGACTTTTATGTTAAGAGAAGTATTTGAATTAGGAAAAATCGTTAAAAAAACGAGCGTTTTTGTTAGTGGAGTTGTAGTAGGTTCATTAGGACTTAAAGTTTTAGCAAACAAAGACACAAAACATATTGCTGCAAAAGCTGTAGCAGTATCTTACAAATTAAAAGATGGATTAGATGCAACAGTTTCTCAATTGAAACAACATGCAGATGATGTATTAGCTGAAGCAAATGACTTATATGCTGAAGAAAAAGCAGCTAACTTAGCAACAGTAGAAACAAGTGAACAATAATGAAAGTACTAAATAAGGCTCAATCAAAAAATAGAATGCGTTTGGAAGTGCCTTTTAGATGTACAGCTGCTGTTCAGTTGTATTTGGAAGAGGAAAAGAGATCATTTCCAGAAATTACGCAAATTATTTGTTATAAAGATGAAAAGCATATTGCATTTACTTTTGAAACAGGACATGAATCAAGTGTTTATCGTTTCCTAGACCATTTAGATGTAGCTGCTTTAAATGAAAAACAAAGAGAGTTTACAGTAGAGAAAAATGTTACGCCATTTGATATTGTAGCTTCTCATGTTTATCGTAAAATAATGGCAAAAGTGCTTATTCCGCAACCATTAAAAATTTTCTGGTTATTATGGAAAATGAAGAAATTCGGAAAAGCTGCATTTGAATCTGTTTTAGAAAAGAAATTATCTATGAGCATTTTGGACTTTGTTGCAATTGTAACATCTATGGCAATGGGAGATCATAAAACCGCTGATACGATTATGTTCTTATTAAATCTTGGAGATGATTTAGATGAATGGTCTCAAAAGAAATCCGTTGAAGATTTAGAGAAAAATCTAAAAAATAATATTTATGAATTATGGATTGAAAAAGACGGAGAACGATTCAAAAAGTTAAGTCATCAAGTAGAAGTGGGCGATGTATTCGTTGCTACTGAAGGACAAGAAATTTATTTTGATGGAACAGTTGTATCTGGTCGTGGATTTTTAAATGAAAGTTCATTAACTGGAGAAGCTTTCCCTGTGTCTAAAAAAATTGGAGATACTGTTTTTGCCAATACGGTTGTAGAACAAGGTGAATTATTAGTAAAAGTTACAAATGCTGAACAAAATTCACGTTTACAACAAATTGTTCAATTAATGAAAACAAGTGAATTACATCAGTCGAAACAACAAAAACAATTATTAGAAAAAGCAGATGGCTTGGTGAAATATAATTTCATAGGAATGGCACTGACATATTTATTAACAAGATCCGTGCAAAAAGCATTAACGTTCTTACTAGTAGATTATTCATGTGCCTTAAAATTATCTTCCCCTGTGACTTACCTAACAGCTATTAAAGCAGCTTCTACAAGAGGAATTGTTGTAAAAGGTTCAAGTTCACTAGATGAATATCCAATGATTGACACCTATGTGTTTGATAAGACTGGAACTTTAACAACAGGGGTTCCAAAAATTCAAAAGATTTTACCTTATCGTGGCTATTCAGAGGAAGAAGTATTACGAATTGCGGCGTGTTTAGAAGAGCATATTTATCATCCAATTGCAAGTGCAGTGGTGCAAAAGGCGGAAGATGATGGAGTTGAACATGAAGAAATGCATGGTAAATTAACGCATGTTGCTTCTAAAGGAATTTTATCTTCGATTGATGGTGAAAAAGTTGTTATCGGAAGTTTAGAATTGTTGAATGAACATCACGTGGAAATTTCTGAAGAACAAGCTAGAATTATTGAAGAGTATACTCAATGGTATCACCTATTGTATTTAGGCTATAAAGGAAAACTAATTGCTATTTTCTTAATTGATACACCATTGCGTCCAGAAACGATTGAAGTTTTACAATCGTTAAAAGAACGTGGAAAGAGTATTATTCTATTAACTGGAGATACGAAGAAACGAACAGAATCCATTTGTTCGCTGATTCAATTTGACGAAGTGTATACAGAAGTGAAACCAGAACAGAAGCACCAAGTGATTCAAGATTTACAAGCTAAAGGGCATCGTGTCTTTATGATTGGTGACGGTCTAAACGATTCAGCTGCTTTATCTAAAGCAAATGTTGGGGTAGTAATGGCAAGTTCATCAGATATTGCAAGACAAGCTAGTGATATTGTATTTTTAGAAGAAACTTTATCTGGAATTCTTGTTTTAGATGATATTTCTGCAAAATTACAAAAACAATTAGGAAGAAACTTGAATACAACTGTATGGGTAAATACTTCGTTAATGGGATTAGGATTGTTTAATCTTTTATCGCCAAGTACATTAGCAGTTTTCCATAATTTGACAACAACCGTCATTATTGGAAAGAGTTTTACTTATATTAAATAAAGAAAAAAGACTGGACATTGTCCAGTCTTTTTATTTGTGTAAATTAAACGCGTTCTACTTTACCTGATTTTAATGCACGAGTTGAAACCCATACTTTTTTAGGCTTTCCATCGATTAAAACGCGAACTTTTTGTAAGTTTGGTTTCCAAGTACGACGGTTAGCGTTCATAGCGTGAGAACGAGTGTTACCTGTTTCAGAACGACGTCCAGTGAAATAACATACTTTAGCCATGGTCATTCTCCTCCTTTAATTTAAATCATTGATCAGCTGATATAATTTTTAAACTAAATCATATACTTAAATAATTTATCACAGTTGACGATAGAATGCAAGCTAGACTCTAACATAAAGTATAATATTTTGTTAAATCCATTCTGGTAGCGCATTTTAATGCATAAAAAGTTAGGTAAAATGAATCATTTATGATAAAATGATAGAGAATCATCGAACAGTCTGTAAAAATAGATTGTACGAATTTTAAGGAGGTTACTAAAATGACAGTCAAAATTCAAACAGAACAAGGGTTAATTGAATTAAGCAATGAAGTAATTGCAACTGTAGTTGGTGGTGCAGCAACAGATAACTATGGAGTTGTTGGAATGGCCAGCCGTAATCATATTCGTGATAATTTAAATGAAATTTTGAAAAAAGAAAATTATTCTCGTGGCGTTGTGATTCGTCAAGAGGAAGAAGGCGTAGCTGTTGATGTATATATTATCGTAGGTTACGGTACTAAAATTTCTGCAATTTGTCGCAATGTTCAAGAACAAGTAAAATATAATTTAGAAACGATGTTAGGATTTTCCGCGAACACTGTTAATGTTTATGTTCAAGGAGTAAAAATCATTGAAGCGTAAGCTTTGATGGTGTGTCAGGAGGATATAAGAATCAATGGTAACAAAAAATATTATTACGGCTCAAGATTTTCGAGCAATGGTAGAAATTGGTGAAGCACGTTTAAGTGAAAATGCTGAATTTGTCAATTCATTGAATGTATTTCCGGTTCCAGATGGGGATACAGGTACAAATATGAGCCTTTCATTTAAATCAGGTGCAGAGCGTGTGGCAAATTCTTCTGCTCAAACTGTAGGGGAGTTAGCACAAGACTTAGCAAAAGGGTTATTAATGGGTGCTCGTGGAAATTCAGGAGTTATTTTATCGCAATTATTCCGTGGTTTTTCAAAAGCAGTTGAAGGAAAAGATGAATTAACAGGTGAAGATTTAGCAGAAGCATTTACAAAAGGGGTTGAAACAGCTTATAAAGCAGTAATGAAACCTGTAGAAGGGACTATTTTAACAGTTGCCCGTGAATCTGCTAAAAGAGGTGTTCGTAAATTAGAACGTTCGAATGATATTATTGAAGTGATGGGTTCTGTATTACGTGGTGCTCAAAAATCATTAGATAAAACTCCAGATTTATTACCTGTATTAAAAGAAGTTGGTGTAGTTGACTCAGGTGGTCAAGGTTTAGTATTTATTTATAATGGATTTTACGAAGCTTTAACAGGTGAAGCTACTCCAGTTCAAGCATTGTCAGCAAATAAAATTGATTTAAGTTCAGTAGCTCATCATGAAAGTGGTATTGACTATGAACATGCTTCTACAGCTGATATTCAATTTGGTTATTGTACAGAAATTATGGTACGTATTGGTGAAGGAGAAACAGTAGTAGATACTTTTGATTACGATACATTCCGTAATTATTTAAACGAATTAGGAGATTCGTTATTAGTTGTAGCCGATGATGAAATTATTAAAGTTCACGTTCATACAGAGCATCCTGGTGAAGTGATGAATTATGGTCAACGTTTTGGTTCATTAATGAAAGTGAAAGTTGATAATATGCGCTTGCAACATGAGGAAGTTTTAAAAACTGACTATACTGAAAAAGTAAAAGCAGTTGCTCCAAAAGCTGAGTATGGAATTGTTGCTGTAGCTGCGGGTGAAGGAATTCATGAATTATTCAAGAGCATGGGTGTAACTACTATTATTAATGGTGGTCAAACAATGAACCCAAGTACAGAAGATATTTTAGCAGCAATAAAAGAAGCTCATGCTGAAAAAGTGATTGTTTTACCAAATAATAAAAATATTTTAATGGCTGCAAACCAAGCTGCTGAAGTAAGTGAAGATGCAGAAGTAGCAGTTGTAGCAAGTAGAACAATTTCTGAAGGATTGTCTTCATTATTAGCGTTTAATCCACAAGCTAGCCTTGAAGAAAATCAAGAAGCGATGACAGAACAATTGTCATTAGTGACAAGCGGTCAAATTACAAATGCCGTTCGTGATACTTCAATCGATGGAGTTGATATTAAAGAACAGGACTTCATGGGTATTGTAAATGGTAAAATTTTAATTAGTGTACCAGATCGTAAACAAGCAACAATTGATACAATTGCGAAAATGGTAAATGATGAATCTGAAATTTTAACAATTTTAGTTGGGGAAGATGTAGCAATAGAAGAAGCAGAAGAAATTGTTTCTTATGTTGAAGAACATTTCCCAGATATTGAAGTTGAATTACACGAAGGTTTACAACCTGTATACGCATATTTATTAGCAGTAGAATAGAATGTTAGAAATACTGGATGGGGAACCCATCCAGTATTTTTTTGTCGATAGGAATGAAATTAATGAAGTAGCAATAGGCATGAAACCGTGGGTTTGCTGCCGTCCTTTTGCAACTATTAAAATTTCTTGTCTATTTTCCAATTAAACAACAGTTGACAGTATGTCTTTTCCTCTCTAAACTATAAAAGAGTAGAATGT
>NZ_CAUPZT010000006.1:0-52440 GCF_963515615.1 uncultured Granulicatella sp.
GTATTATTATGGTAAGTGGACCAATCCACGATGATATGGCAAATGCGATTATTGCGCAATTATTATTCCTAGATGCACAAGACCCTGAGAAAGATATTTATATGTATATCAACTCTCCTGGAGGAAGTGTTACTGCAGGTTTAGCAATCTATGACACAATGAATTTTATTAAAGCAGATGTTCAAACAATTGCAATGGGACTTGCAGCTTCAATGGGTTCATTCTTATTAACAGCCGGTACAAAAGGCAAACGTTATGCATTACCAAATGCTGAGATATTAATTCACCAACCATTAGGTGGAGCACAAGGTCAAGCAACAGAAATCGAAATCGTTGCTCGTCAAATTTTAAAAACACGTGAACGTTTAAATGCCATTTTAGCAAAACAAACGGGGCAAAAAATTAAAACGATTGAGAAAGATACAGATCGTGATAACTATATGACAGCTCAAGAAGCGTTAGATTATGGTTTAATTGATGCGATTATGATAAACTCAAAAGATTTACAATAGTAAATAGGATGGAGTCGCCGATTTCTGAGGAATGAGGCGACTATTTTTGTGTGATGAGGATGAACGTAATAGGTAGGATTGTCATGAGGGATAAGTTTGTGTTTTACTGAGATAGAATTGCCTGTGTTTGACAATATGTGCTTGATAAGATAGAATCACATATTTTTAATATGAAAGGAAACCTTGGAATTACAGAAATTTGCAATCCGTTTTGTTTTTGGTATAATAAAGATACAAAAAGAGCCGAGCGCCAACTCGACTCTGATGTAGACCGTTGAAAAGACGGTGGCAAGATTTTGACGTTAAGATAACGCCGCTAACCTGTCAAAGTTAGAGCGGTGTTATTTTTTGTCTTGATTTCTATCAGTTTGACAACTAGTGCTACTAACGCAACTAATAAAGTCGCAAAGGAACACACTAATGTCAACGCTTCATAGACTGACAAAGTACAACCTCCTTTCGATAGATTTTAAACAGATGCCCATAAGCATCACCTACCTTTATAGAGATTACCACCGCTTTAAAACTTTCTACGCAGAGAGTGTACCATAAACGAAATGGAAATAACAGTGGAATGTGTAGGTAATCACATTATTTGAATTTTTATGAACTTCTGATATAATGAAGATATAAAAAGAGCCGAGCTGGAACTCGACTCTGATGTAGACCGTTGAAAAGACGGTGGCAGATATTATAGTGTTATTATAACACCGCAAACTCTACCAAAGTCATGAGCGGTGTTATTTTTTTGTCTTGATTTCTATAAGTTTGACAACGAGTGATACTAATGTAACTAGTAAAGTCGCAAAAGAACACACTAATGTCAACGCTTCATAGACTGACAAAGTGCAACCTCCTTTCGATAGATTTCATGAAGATGCTCATAAGCATCACCTACCTTTATAGAGATTGCCACCGCTTTAAAACTTTCTACGATGAGAGTGTACCATAAACGAACTGGAAATAACAGTAGAATGTGCGAAAAGTCACATTGTTTGACGTTTAAATAAATTTTTTGTATTATGAACCTATAACACCGCTAACTATCTAAAGTTAGAAATACCGCTTTCCAATTACCATGTTGGGAGGCGATATTTTTTATAAATGAATTATTGTTCATTAGATAATAAAATCATCCCAAAGTTGTATGGACAGTTTTATAAGATAAACTTATAATGAAGACAACAAAAGGGGGAATACAAATGAAAGATGTAACCAATAGTGCCAATCGAAGTGCGAGAAATCAACAGGGAAAGAGTCTTCGATTGAATTTTTCAAAATCAATTTTATATGTGATTGCAGTAATGATTATTGCACTTTACTATTATAAAAACTTACCACCAATTCATTATGCTTCACCTGCTTTCTGGGTGTTTTTAGCCTTGATTTTAGTATTAGTTGGAGCGATTGAATGGGTGACAGGAGCTAGTATTGCTTTTAAAACTAGCACTAGTAAGTTTTCTTGGGAGCAAGTGAGCCAGTCTAAAAGTCACTTAGTTTCTAAAATTGTATTATCAATAGTTGGAGTTTTAATTGTTATTGCTGCAGCAAGTTACTTTATTTTATCTCCATTATTTTTTGCAGAATCTTATTCTAAAATGATTCAAGTGAAAAATGCAGATTTTGCGACAGATTTTCCAAAAACGGATGTTAACCAAATTCCATTAATTGATCGTGATACAGCTTCACGATTAGGCAATCGTCGAATTGGTGCGTTAACAGACCTAGTTTCTCAATTTGAAGTGGCGGAAGATTATACGCAAATTAATATTCAAAATCATCCGTATCGTGTTTCTCCATTAAAATATGCAGGATTTTGGAAATGGTTCTCCAATCATCAAGATGGCATCCCAAATTATATGCAAGTAGATATGGTGACTGGGGATGTAGAAGTGAAGAAACCGGATCAACCAATTCGTTATAGTGAAGCAGAGTATTTCAACCGTAATATTCATCGTCACTTACGTTTCCATCATCCATTTACATTATTTGGTAGTCCAAGTTTTGAAGTGGATGATGAAGGGACACCATATTATATTGCTTCAACTTATAGTCGTAATTTTTTCTTAAGAGAACCTGAAGTGAATGGTTTAATTACGGTGAATGCTCTGACAGGTGAAAGTAAGCATTATAATTTACAAGAAATTCCTAATTGGGTAGACCGTGTGTATAGTGCGGAATTAATTTTACATCAGTTAGAAATGAATGGGAAATATAAATTAGGATTCTGGAATACGATTTTCTCTAAAAAAGGAGTGACAGTTCCTACAAAAGGGTATAACTACTTACCAATGAATGATGATATTTACCTTTATACAGGAATTACTTCGGTAGCTTCTGACAATTCAAATATTGGATTCGTATTAGTTAATACTCGTACAAAAGAAGCAAAAATGTATCCAGTATCAGCGGCAGAAGAATTCTCAGCAATGAGTTCTGCAGAAGGTAGTGTACAAGAAACAGGATATAAAGCAACCTTCCCACTACTCATTAGCCTCAATGGTAGACCGATGTATATTTTATCCTTAAAAGATGGTTCAGGTTTGATTAAAAAATACGCCTTAATTGATGTGGAAAATTATCAAAACGTTTATGTTGAAACGAGCGTAAGTCGATTAATTCAAAAATATGAACAATCTGCACCAACCGAACAAGTGGGAACAGAAAGTGATGATCATCTAACAAGTGTGACGGGTAAAGTCCAAGATATTCAAGGTGTCGTGATTAATGGAAATACGATTTACTATTTATTAGTGGATGATAAAGTTTATCGTGCTCCAGCTACGATTCAAAATCGCTTGCCGTTTGTACAAAAAGAACAAATGGTAGAAATGCAAGTGAATCCACATGGAGAAGTAAGAAATATATCAATTAAATAGAAGAAAGAAGTGTATCGGATTCGTCTGATGCACTTTTTTTAGTATTATTGGAGAAATTTTTTCAATAATTTTAATTTATAAGGAATGTATAGTCTTTTTTATCAAAGCATAGTACAATGTAAGTGAATACAAAATGGGAGTGGTGAAAATGAAAGAGATTTACAATGGATTATATCAAGTTCAAGAAGCATTAACAAAATTTGATAAGGAATTTATGGTAGCAGCAGTTTGTAATAAAGCTGGAAAAGTCCAATTCATTGTGCAATTAATGCATAATAAGGAAGGGCAATTTACAGCATTTTTCCATAAAACTGTTCGTGAATATCAACAAAGAATTAGAGCAGAAGAGGCTATTGTCCAAATAGCAGAAACGGAAGAAGATTTAGATGAAATTGAAGGATTACGGAAAGGAATTCAAATCGTCTTTGTTCCATTAGAGTTTATTCCGAGAAGTCAAAAAATGATATTAAGAGACTTTGGGATTACTCGTAAAAGAAAGAAATTATATCCATTAATTTTCAGTTTAAATGATTCTAAATTATTATCCAGAGATTTAAAAGTGTCAGAAGGGAATTTCTGTAAAAAAGTATTAGACTGGTTAACACAAGAAGGAAATCTTGCATTACTTGCTTCCACTTCAAAACCAACTGAAAAAAATACCTTGCCAAAGATTACGTATAATCCAAAAAAACAAGAAAGTGTCTATGAAGAAGGAGATATTCTTCACTTTGAGGAAGAACTAACTTACAAGGAATTTATTGGGTATAAAGGAGAAAAACCAAAACTGTATGTACCGGAATTATCTCTTTATCGTGTGAAAAAAGGGATTCAAGTATCTGTACCTGATACATTTGAAATACGTTTAATGCTTTCTCCATCTCATTTTTATGGTAATGATGAAAAAAATGGCCCTCAATATATTTTAATTATTTCAACTGATATGGAAATAGCACTCATTGAGCCAATGGATAAATTAGATCCTGAATTTATACAAAATGCGTTATTAGGTTTTTATAATGATGTACCAATGACTCCGGAAAGATGGGTGACAAGAGGAGTTTTTGCCCCATTCTTGAAGGAGTGCTTAGATCCAGTGATGGAAATTTTTAAAATTCCGTTTACAATTAGTACAGAAACATCTGTGATTGATATGTATTCTCATGAAGAGCTGTTTCATTTGATTACTTCTGATGATCCGTATTATGATTTTGATGATCTCGATGATTTAGATGACTTTGACGGTTTCAACTTATCTGAAGAACTTCGTGAAAGGAGAGATTTTCATGAAGGTGCTAAAAAATCCTCCTCTGTAGAAAGTGAATTAGAAGAGTTACAATCTGCTCTTTCGATGGCATTGGAATATATTAGTAATCATGAAACGATTACGTACAATGAGTTGAAAAAATTTTTACAGGGAAAGAATATACGTCCATTAAATATCTCTGCAGTCATTGAAGGGCTAATTGAAGCGGGATGTTTACTTCCTGATTCGAAGTAATCGATGATGTTTGAATGTATAAAATAGTACAATCCTGTTGGTGAGAAATCACTGGCAGGATTTTTTGAATAATTTGTAACAAATTTTTACAGATGGAGTACTTTTTATTGGCAAAGAGAAATTTATTTTGTATAATTAAAGTCAAAGAAAGTCAAAAGAGAGGAGAGTTCGTATGCAACCGTCAAATATGTCGGATATTATTGAAGAATATTTAAAAAACGTCTTATTAGCACAAGAGAAAGTTGAGATTCGTCGTAGTGAAATTGCGGACCGTTTCAATTGTGTTCCATCGCAAATTAATTATGTCATTAATACTCGTTTTACTGTTCAACAAGGATATGTCGTTGAAAGTAAGCGTGGTGGTGGTGGTTATATCCGTATTATGAAAGTGAATTTAGTCGATGATATGGATATTATTGATGCCTTATTAGAAGTAGTTCCAGAAGAATTATCCATCAAACAAGCCAATCATATTTTACAAAATTTATATGATAATGAGCTCCTCTCAAAAAGAGAAGCACAATTATTGTTGATTGCAATGTCGAAAGAATCGTTAACGGATGCAGAGCAATGTAGTGATCAACTTCGTAGTAATATGATGAAAAATATATTAACCAGTTTAAAGTATAAGTAGGGGTGACGTGAATGGGTGAAATGTTTACAGAAAAAGCACGTAGTGCAATGGTATTAGCTGCTAGAGAAGCAATTTCTTTTAGACATCAAGCAGTTGGTACAGAACACTTGTTATTAGGTCTAGTTATTGAACAAGAAGGAATTGCTGGAATCTTATTAAGAGAAAGAGGACTAACGGCAGAGATTGTTCGCCAAGAAATTGAAGCATTAACAGGATACGGAAGTAATCGTAAAGAAATTGATCCATATTTAATGCCTTATTCTCCAAGAGCTAAAAAAGTAGTTGTTGCAGCGACAGAAGAAGCGAAACGTTTGAAAATTCCTCAAGTAGGAACAGAACATTTATTATTAGGCTTACTTCAAGAAGAAGTATTAGCGACAAAAATTATGCGTGATAATCATATTGAATTAGAAGAATTAATGAAGACAATTTATGAAAAAATTGGCATTCAACCTTCCAAAGCTCGTTCAACAAAAGGTCAAGTATCTGGTGGTAGCACTAAAGATAAAACACCAACATTGGATAGCTTATCAAGAGATTTAACAGCTCTAGCAAGACAAGGGAAGTTAGATCCAGTAATCGGAAGAAATGAAGAAGTTCGTCGTATGATTCAAGTCATTAGTCGCCGTACGAAAAATAATCCTGTATTAGTTGGGGAACCTGGTGTGGGTAAGACTGCTATTGTAGAAGGGTTAGCTCAACGCATGGTTAATGGTGAAGTTCCTGAAGAAATTGCAAACAAACGTTTAATGATGTTAGATATGGGTGCATTAGTAGCAGGAACAAAATACCGTGGTGAATTCGAAGAACGAATGAAAAAAATCATTGAAGAAATTTATACGCAACAAGATGTGATTTTATTTATCGATGAATTACATACACTCATTGGTGCAGGTGGAGCAGAAGGAGCGATTGATGCTTCGAATATTTTAAAACCTGCCTTAGCTCGTGGTGAATTACAAGTGATTGGGGCAACAACTTTAGATGAGTATCAAAAATATATTGAAAAAGATGCTGCCTTAGAACGTCGTTTTGCTTCGATTCATGTAGAAGAACCAACTGCTGAAGATAGTATTCAAATTTTAAAAGGGTTGAGAAAACACTATGAATCGCATCACCATGTAGAAATTACAGATGAAGCAGTTCAAGCAGCGGTGCAATTATCGGTTCGTTACATTACTTCAAGACGTCTTCCAGATAAAGCAATTGACTTAATGGACGAAACAGCAGCAAAAGCACGTTTAGATGTGACAACTAAAGTTTCTCCAATTGTCTTATTAGAAGAAGAAATTTTACATTTTGAACAATTGAAAAATCAAGCAATTCAACACCAAAACTTTGATGAAGCAGCAAAATTCCGTAAAAAAGAATTAGCGAAAAGAGATAAACTTGAAAAATTAATCGAAAAATTAGAAGCTTCACCAAAAACAGACTATGTTGCTTCGATTGGAGAAGGGGATATTGCAGAAGTTGTTTCTCAATGGACAGGAATTCCTCTTCAACAAATGGAGAAAAAAGAAAGCGAACGTTTAATCAACTTAGAATCTGTGCTACATAAACGAGTGATTGGGCAATCTGAAGCCGTTAGTGCGGTTGCTCGTTCGATTCGTCGTGCAAGAAGTGGATTAAAAGATCCACGCCGCCCAATTGGTTCCTTCTTATTCTTAGGCCCAACTGGTGTTGGGAAGACAGAATTAGCGAAAACTTTAGCAGAAGCAATGTTCGGAGAGCAAGATGCACTAGTCAGAATTGATATGTCTGAATATATGGAAAAACATTCTGTTAGCCGTTTAGTAGGTTCTCCTCCAGGATATGTTGGTTTTGATGAAGGTGGACAATTAACTGAAAAAATTCGTCAACGTCCGTATGC
This sequence comes from uncultured Granulicatella sp., assembly GCF_963515615.1. Lineage (GTDB taxonomy): Bacteria > Bacillota > Bacilli > Lactobacillales > Aerococcaceae > Granulicatella. The sequence goes on from NZ_CAUPZT010000006.1 coordinate 7,394, forward strand.
CGTAATTTTACTAGATGAAATTGAAAAAGCACATCCAGATGTGTTTAATATTTTATTACAAGTATTAGATGATGGGCATCTAACAGATTCAAAAGGAAGAAAAGTGGACTTCAGAAATACTGTCATTATTATGACATCAAATCTTGGAGCTGTCGCTCTTCGTGAAGAAAAATCAGTAGGATTCGGTGCAAAAATGGTTCAACAAAACCATGATACGATGGAAAAACGAATTCGTGAAGAATTGAAAAATTCATTTAGACCAGAATTATTAAACCGTATTGATGAAACCATTGTCTTCCATAAACTTCAAAAAGAAGAACTAAGACAAATTGTTGGCATTATGGCAAAAGAAATTACTTCAAGACTACAAGAATTGAATATTACAGTGAAAATTACTTCTGCAGTATTAGATGTACTAGCAGAAGAAGGATTTGATCCAGAATATGGAGCAAGACCAATTCGCCGTGCTATTCAAAAGAAAATTGAAGATCCACTAAGTGAAGCATTGTTAAGTGGAGAAATCCGCTTCGGACAACAAGTTACTATTGGTGCAACAAAAGGGAAAATTACCATTAAAGGGAAAGAGAAAAAAGAAAAAACTGTAAAAACTCCTGCTCTTGTGTAAGTGGAAATGTATATATAATTGGTAGAAGATAGCCTCGAAGATTCGGGGCTATTGTTTTTTTAGTAGGAAGTTTATAAAATCCCACTTGTAACATTTGACTTTCTAGAGAATGAAGTGGTACAGTTATAAAGCAACAGTAGTGCATATGTAGTAATGATAAAGGAGAGTTTTTATGAAAAAAACAAAATTAATATTAGCTAGTTTAGCAGTTTTAGGTGCTGGATTTTTAGCAACGAGTTCAAATGTACATGCAGCAGAACAAAGTAATACAGGATTTGCTCATAAAGATGGAAAAGTATATTACGTTGAAAATGGACAACTAACAAAAGGTTGGAAATCAATCAATGCTAAGTCTGAAGATAGTAAAGAAGGAACACATAAAGTTTGGATATATGTAAGTCAAACTGGTGAAGTTCAAACAGGTTGGGTTCAAGACAATGGTTCTTGGTATTATCTATCAGAATTAACTGGTGAACAAAAAGGTATTGGACTTATGCAAAAAGGATTTTTAGAAGTAAATAAAACTTTTTATTACTTTGATGAATCAGGTGCGATGAAAGAAAATCAATGGTTCCAAACAACAGAGGGCTGGTACTATGCAGATAAATCAGGTGCAGTAAAAGTTGATGAATGGTTCCAAGTAGGAAACAAATGGTATGTTGCATCTGGAAAAGGTACAATTCTTACGAATGTATTTATTACATATCAAGATGAAGTTTATCATTTCAATACATCAGGAGAAATGGCAGTAAACGAATGGTTTGAAGTAAATGGCGGATGGTTTTACGCAAGCAAATCAGGAGCTATCTTAAGAAACACAACAACTCCTGATGGCTACTATGTAAACGCAAATGGTATAGCGCAATAATCGTTAATGTGAGATGAGAAGAAGACGACTCAGGTCGTCTTTTTTTGTGGAAAAATCCCTACCATTTCTTGATAGTGAAATTAATAAGACATCAACGGTAGCTGCTTGCGACCTCACTTTATGTTTGTCCCTCAATAAAAACACCCCAATATAAAAGAAACTAAAAAATAGAACCCTAATTTCAACGTAGTAAAAGTAAAAATATCCTTTTCTGGATATTTTTACAGGGAAACTTCGAGACCAAGGCTCGAAGTTTAGCCAAGAGACAGCAAAGCTGGTTACTGGCGTCCTCACTATGTACATAATCCCCTTAATAAAAACGCCCCGATACAATATGGATATAAAAAATCCTCCACCATTTCTTTATAGTGAAAGTAATATTAGCTATGAAAGGCTAATATTACAGGGAAAAATCAAGACCGAGGCTTGATTTTTAGCAATGAGACACCGAAGGTGGCTGCTTGCGACCTCACTATCAAAGAAATGGTGAGAGGATTTGTATTTTTTAGTATTCCTGTTGCATCAAAAGAAAATGACAGAGAGTCAGATCGTCCATATTCTTCAGCGCCAATCCCGTCAACTGCCCAAAACGATCAATCCGATACTGTAACGTATTACGATGAATAAACAAACGAGTAGCCGCCTTCGTCAAAGTCCCACGCTCTTGCCACAACGCCTCAATTAAATCCGGAAACTCATCTTGAACCATTTGCGCATATAAAGTCTCAGGAATAGGAGAAAAATCTAATTTTTTCTGAGTGAATCCCCATAAAACCATTGGCGCAAAAGCCAAACAAGTCTGCTTATTCGACTCATGCAAATACGTCACAAATAAAGCTTTCTCCGCTTGATAAATCCCCGGAATTTCCTCTGCCATTTTCCAAACATTCCCAATAAAAATCTTCATCGAAATCGCAAAATCTTCCTCAACCGTTGCATGGATTGCTTGTAACTCCTGAGTCGAAATCGTTTCAACATCCGCCTTTCTCACAATCGTATAATGCTTTGGAAAACAAGAAAAACTCGTGATAACATCTCCGAAAATCTCTTGTATCATCTCTAACCATTCTTGCTCATTAAAATCCTCATTTTTTTGAATTAAACAAACATGAATAAACTGAACACTCTCCAATTGAACAGGGCATTGACCTCCTTGTTCTAAATACTGTTGCCAAGGTGGAAGGTGAGTTGCCACTTTTACGGGTGCTTTTGTTATGGCTTCAAGTAAAGCTAATTCACGACTGGATAATTCTTCATATGGAATTTGTAAATAAGTGTTGTCTTCTAAAGAAATCACATAATCTTTCGTATCTTGTGGAATGTGATGTATTATTTTAGAATTTGGAAATAATTGTAACCATTCTTCGTATTTCATAATTGTCTCCTTTTCATTCTTCTCTTGTAGTATACACTAAAAAGGTGACGAAATAAAAAGAAGAAAAGGAATTTAATGTTTTGACTAGGATTTTTTTTGAAAATTCGATACAATAGAAGCAACTTTATAAAAGGAGTGAGAAAATGAAAGCAGTCGTAACAGTTGTCGGCAAAGATCGTGTCGGTATTGTTTATGAAGTATCAAAATTATTATCAGAACAAAATATTAATATTGTAAATATCTCTCAAGAAATTATGGAAGAATATTTTACAATGTTAATTTTAGTAGATGTATCAGCAAGCAAAATGCCGTTTGTAGAATTGGCTCCTTATATTCACGAACAAGGAAAAACTTTAGCATTAGATATTCGCATTCAAAATCATGAAATTTTTGAAGCGATGCATCGGATTGGTTAGGTGAAGGAATGGTTCAACATAGTGAAATTTTAGAAACGATTTCGATGGTTAAAGAACAAAACTTCGATGTGCGTACGATTACTATTGGAATTGATTTACATGATTGTATTCATCCGGATATCGAAGTGTTAAATCAAAATATTTACAATAAAATTACTCGTATCGGAAAAGATTTAGTGAAAACAGCTCACGAATTATCTCTTCAATATGGTGTACCAATTGTAAACCAACGAATTTCCGTAACACCGATTGCGCAAATTGCAGCAGCTACTAAAGCAGATAGCTATGTGTCTATTGCTCAAACATTGGATCGAGCAGCTAAAGCGATTGGCGTATCTTTTATTGGTGGATTTTCTGCCTTAGTTCAAAAAGGAATGAGTCCTTCAGATGAAGTGTTAATTCGTTCCATTCCTGAAGCAATGAAAGTAACCGACATTGTATGTAGTTCTGTGAATATTGGTTCTACAAAAGCAGGAATTAATATGGATGCAGTAAAATTAGTTGGAGAAATCATTAAAGAAACAGCTGAAACTACTCCAGAAGGATTTGGCTGTGCTAAAGTCGTAATTTTCTGTAATGCAGTAGAAGATAATCCATTTATGGCGGGAGCTTTCCATGGAAGTGGAGAAGCAGATGCGGTCATTAATGTGGGAGTTTCTGGTCCTGGGGTTGTAAAAGCTGCTCTTGAAAATCATGAAGCTGAAACATTAACGGAAATTGCCGAAATTGTTAAGAAAACTGCATTTAAAATCACTCGTGTTGGGGAATTAATTGGTCAAAAAGCAAGTCAAATGTTAGGCATTCCATTTGGAATTTTAGACTTATCTCTTGCACCAACTCCTGCAGTAGGGGATTCAGTCGCTCGTATTTTAGAAGAAATGGGCTTGTCAGTGACAGGAACTCATGGTACAACAGCAGCCTTAGCATTATTAAATGATGCTGTAAAAAAAGGTGGTATGATGGCTAGTTCTGCAGTTGGTGGATTAAGTGGAGCCTTCATTCCTGTTTCAGAAGATGAAGGAATGATTGAAGCAGCTGCCAATGGAGTTTTAACATTGGATAAATTAGAAGCGATGACAGCCGTATGTTCCGTTGGGTTAGATATGATCGCTGTGCCTGGAGATACAACGGCTTCAACAATTTCAGGAATTATTGCGGATGAAGCTGCTATTGGAATGATTAATACAAAAACAACAGCTGTACGTATTATCCCTGTTCCTGGTGGAAAAGTAGGAGATTCTGTAGAGTTTGGTGGATTGTTAGGATATGCTCCAATTATGCCTGTTAAAGAGGGAAATTGTGATTTATTCGTCAACCGTGGAGGAAGAATTCCAGCACCTGTACAATCATTGAAAAATTAATCCTATCATGGAAAAAGTGTACTAAATACAGTATAATAAAAGATACACAAAAAAGAGGAGGAATGAAAGATGTATGAATGGACATTAGAAGATTTATATCCATCATTTGAAAGTCAAGAATTTAAACAAGATGTAGAAGCTTATAAAGCGTTAAAAGGAAAATTTGAAAGTTTACCACTAGAAGATTCGATTGAAGGAATTACACAAGTTGTAAAATTATTAGAAGAATCAACAGTGTTAACAGGTCGTTTATATAATTATATTCATTTAACATTAGCGACAGATACAACGCATGAAACAGCGACACAAGTGGAAGTACAATTAGCAGGAGTTTCAGCTGATTTACAAGCTACTTATGCGAAAGTTTCAAAATTTTTAGGAACGATTCAAACAGATATTACAACAGATCCTTTCTTAGCAGAATATCGTTATTATTTTGAAGAAGCTAAAAAAGATGCGACTCACTTATTAAGTGATGAGTTAGAAGAAGTTTTAGCAAAAATGTCTATTAGTGGCGGAAAAGCTTGGTCTCAATTATTCGACTTCATGTGGTCAAGTGCTCAAGGTGAATATAAAGGTGAAGTAGTTACTTTAAGTGAAATTCGTGGTAAAGCATATGATAGCGATGCAGAAGTACGTAAGTCAGCGTATGAAGCAGAATTGAAAATGTATGATGCGATTAAAGAACCAATCGCTTTCTCATTAAACCATATTAAAAAAGAAGTATTAACGACTTCGCAATTACGTGGATTTGAATCTCCATTAGCACATACTTTAGAAGCTTCTCGTATGAGTCGTGAAACTTTAGATGCACTATTAGAAGCAATCCGTGAATATTTACCAAACTTTAGAAAATATTTACGCCATAAAGCAGCTTTATTAGGTCATGAAAATGGATTACCATTCTATGATTTATTTGCACCTGTTGGAAACAGCAGTCGTACATTTACAGTGGAAGAATCAAAAGATTATTTAATTGAAAACTTCAAAACATTCTCAGCTGATTTAGCAGAAATGACAGAAGAATTCTTCGATAAACACTATATTGATTTCTACCCTCGTAAAGGAAAAGTTGGGGGAGCATTCTGTGCAAACTTACCAATGATTAAACAATCACGTGTGTTAACAAACTTTACTGGATCATTAAGTGATGTTGTAACATTAGCGCACGAATTAGGACATGCATATCACGGATTACACATTGAAAACCATCGTCCATTAAACCAAGATTATTCAATGCCAGTTGCAGAAACAGCTTCAACATTTAATGAAAACATCATTATGAATACAGCGATTAAAGAAGCAAGTGATGAAGAAAAAATCGCATTAATTGAATCTCAATTACAAGATACAACTCAAATTATCGTAGATATTTATTCTCGTTACTTATTTGAATCAGCTGTTTTTGAAAATCGTGAACAATCATTTATGTTCTCTAAAGATTTAGAAGAAATGATGTTATCTGCACAAAAAGAAGCGTACGGTGATGGACTAGATCAATCTTACTTACATCCATATATGTGGGCATGTAAACCTCATTACTATAGCACTGGATTAAGTTTCTATAACTTCCCATATGCATTTGGTGGATTATTCTCTAAAGGATTATATGCAATCTATCAAGAACAACCAGAAGGATTTGTTGAAAAATATCAAGAATTACTTCGTGCAACTACTGTATCAAGTGTAGAAGATACTGCTAAAGTTTTAGGAGTAGATGTAAGTACTCCAGAATTCTGGAAGAAAGCATTAGCAGAAGTAGCAGAGTCTATTGAAGCATTTATTGCTTTAACTCCATTAAATAAGTAAGAATAGTATCAGAAGAGACGAGTTTTATCGTCTCTTTTTTATGTCTAAACATAGATGTGATAAAGAATAAATAACAGATGATAAAATTTCTATAAAAAAAATGAAAAAAATTAATAAAAAATGATTGCTTTTTTATTAAGAAACTGTTAAAGTATAGGAAGTTAATTTAATTGTCAGACAATTCTGATATAGTTCTGACAGTCAGGAGGAAATATGAAGAAAAAAGGACTATTATTTTTCTCAACTGCAGCTGTAGCTTTAACATTAGCAGCATGTGGTGGAAAAGGACAATCTAGCAACTCAACTACAACTGGTGGAACTCCACAACCAAAAACTAAATATCCATCTGAAGTAACGCATGAAGGTACACCAATTAAAGGTGGAACATTAAAATATGCATTAGTTTCAGCATCTCCATTTAAAGGATTATTCATGGATGAATTAGCATCAGATTCAAGTGATTCATCAATTACATCTCAAATTGATACTACATTATTTGAATATGATGAAAATCGTAAATTAACAAATACAGGTATGGGTTCTTTTGAATTTGACGTTGAAGGTAAAACTGCTACAGTTAAATTAAATTCAAAAGACTATAAATGGTCTGATGGACAACCTTTAACAATCGATGACTATATTTTCGCAATTGAAGCTATCGGTAATAAAGATTATACAGGTGTTCGTTATAATGCAAACTACCAAAACATTGAAGGTATGGATAAATTCCACAGTGGTGAAGCTAGCTCAATTTCAGGGGTAGAAAAATTAGATGACTACTCAGTGAAAATTCACTTCAAACAAATGCGTCCATCAATGCAATTAGCAGGGGGTGCTTTACCTTACTACGTAATGCCTAAACATATCTTCTCAACTATTCCAGTTGCAGAATGGGAAAAGAGTGACTATGTACGTGGAAATAAAGGTGTAGGTCTTGGACCATTCAAGATTGAATCAATCACACCAGGTGAATCTGTAACATTAGTTCCAAACGAACATTACTACAAAGGTCGTGCTAAATTAGATAAAGTTGTAATGGAAGTTGTTTCTCCAGATACAATTGTTTCTCAAATGAAAGCTGGTAACTATGATGTTGCTTCAATGCCTAGTGCTCAATATGAAGCGTACAAAGATTTAACAAATGTTTCATTCATTAGTTCATTTGCTTCTCAATATGAATATATTGCATTCCATTTAGGTAAATTTGATAAAGAACAAGGTAAAAACGTAACGGATCCAAATGCTAAAATGAAAGATCCAGTTTTACGTCAAGCATTAGCTTATGCATTAGATATTAATGCAGCTGGTGAAAGTATGTACCATGGTTTACAACGTGGAACAAACTCAATCATCATCCCATTCTTCAAAGATATTTACAATGCAAATCAAGAAGGATTTGATTATAACCCAGAAAAAGCTAAACAAATGTTAGATGAAGCTGGTTATAAAGATACAGATGGCGATGGATTACGTGAAAACAAAGATGGTTCTAAATTATCTATTAACTTTGCAGCACGTACTCGTGACGATGCAAATGAATCATTAATCCAACAATATCTATTATGGTGGAAAGAAATTGGTTTAGATGTAAAACTTTATACTGGCCGTACTCTTGAATCAAATGTATTCTATGAAAAAGTTCAAGCGGATGATCCAGAAATCGATATGTTCGCTGGTGGATGGGGAACAGGTTATGATCCAAACCCATCTAACTTATTCGGTGAAAGTGCTAAGTTCAACTTTGCTCGTTTCGTAAGCCAAGAAGGTAACGATATCATGGCTAAGATCAGTTCAACTGAAGCATTCGATGAAACGAAGAATGTAGAGTTCTTCAAACAATGGCAAAAATATGTTCACGATCAAGCGTTCATTTTCCCAACTTTAATTGGTGATTCTGTAACTGCCGTGAACAAACGTGTGAAATTCATGAACTCTGAAATTGGTAATAAAGATTCTAAATCTGCTTTATACCAACTTGAAGTTGTTTCAGAAACAGCTACTAAATAATTAAAAGATTAGTTTATTTTTATATGACTTCCCTTTAAGTAGTAAGGGACGCCAGCAGCTTCGCAAAAGCGAATCTCATGGTACTCTTACTACTGAGGGAAGTCTATGTTTTTTGTATTCATTTATGAGGATACATTTAGGAATATGACTTCCCTGTAAGTAGCGGAGGACGCAAGCAGCCTCGCAAATGCGAGTCTCATTGCTAAGCTATTGTGGGGAGTCTTTTTTATATAAGTAATGTATAATTTTGGCGATAAAAAATATTGTTATTTGTTGATTTTATGCTATTTTTTTAATGCTTATAAAACAAATTCGAAATTTATCAGAAAAAAGTTGTTGACAATAGTTTAAAATCAGTGCATAATAACCACATCATACGAAAAGGAGTTAAGAACATGCATCAAGTATTCAAATTACAATTACAATTAAATACTCGTTGGCAAAGCCACTAGATACAGGTTGTTCTTAACGTACATTTTGTACATATAGATACAACCTTCATTGACGTGAAATTGTATCTATGTGGCAAACTACTATCATGAATGAACTCGACCACGTAGATTCTAATACAATAGAACTTACGTGGTCTTTTTGTATACAGAGACCACTATGGTCTCTTATTTTTATCGAGTTCATTCAAAATAATTTACTTGGAGGATTTTTATGAAGAAAAAAGGTCTATTATTTTTATCAACTGCAGCCGTAGCTGTAACATTAGCAGCTTGTGGCGGGAAAGGACAATCAAGTGATACAACTACGACAAGTGCAAAACCACAACCAAAAATGAAATTTGCATCAGAAGTAACTCACGAAGGAACACCGATTAAAGGTGGAACCTTAAAATATGCAATTGTATCACCAGCTCCTTTTAAAGGAGTTTTCATGGACGAATTAGCATCTGATTCAGTTGACTCACAAATTACATCTCAAATTGATACAACTTTATTTGAATTTGATGATAATCGTCGTTTAACCAATACAGGTTTAGCATCCGTTGAATTTGATATTGAAGGAAAAACTGCAACAGTCAAACTAAATTCAAAAGACTACAAATTTTCAGATGGACAGCCTTTAACAATTGACGATTATATTTTTGCAATTGAAGCAATTGGAAATAAAGATTACACTGGTGTTAGATACAATGGTAATTATCAGAATATTGAAGGGATGGACAAATTCCATAGTGGTGAAGCAAGTTCAATTTCTGGAGTAGAAAAATTAGATGATTACTCTGTAAAAATCCACTTTAAACAAATGCGTCCATCAATGCAATTAGCAGATGGTTCGTTACCATCCTATGTATTACCAAAACATATCTTTTCATCAATTCCTATCACTGAATGGGAGAAGAGTGAATATGTACGTGGTACAAAAGGTGTTGGTCTAGGTGCATTTAAAATTGAATCCATCGTTCCAGGTGAATCTGTAACATTAGTGCCAAATGAGCACTTTTATAAAGGCCATTCAAAGGTTGATAAAGTGGTGATGGAAGTTGTGTCTCCTGATACAGTTGTTTCTCAAGTGAAGTCTGGTAATTACGATATTGCTTCAATGCCAAGTTCGCAATTTGAAGCGTATAAAGATTTAACAAATGTTTCCTTTATTAGTTCATTTGCTTCTCAATATGAATATATTGCCTTTCATTTAGGTAAATTCGATAAAGAGCAAGGGAAAAATATTACAGATCCAAATGCTAAAATGAGTGATCCAGTATTACGCCAAGCCATTGCTTATGCTATTGACAATAATGCTTCTGGGGAAAGTATCTTTAATGGATTGCAACGTGGTACAAATTCAATTATTATTCCATCTTTTAAAGATGTGTATAATCCAAATCAAGAAGGATTTGATTATAATCCAGAAAAAGCAAAACAATTATTAGATGAAGCTGGTTATAAAGATACAGATGGTGATGGATTACGTGAAAACAAAGATGGTTCTAAATTATCGATTAACTTTGCTGCCCGTACTCGTGATGATGCAAATGAAGCGTTAATCCAACAATATCTACTATGGTTTAAAGAAGTCGGCTTAGATATTAAACTATATACAGGTCGTACATTGGAACCAAGTCTATTCTATGAAAAAATTCAAGCGGATGATCCGGAAATCGATATGTTTGCTGGTGGATGGGGAATTGGTTATGATCCAAATCCAGCCAATTTATTTGGTGAAACAGCTAAATTCAACTTCTCTCGTTTTGTAAGTCCAGAGGGGAATGAGATTATTGGTAAGATTGGTTCGATTGAAGCGTTTGATGAAGCGAATAATGTGGAGTTCTTCAAACAATGGCAAAAATATGTTCACGACCAAGCCTTCATTTTCCCAACTTTAATTGGTGAATCTGTAACTGCCGTGAACAAGCGTGTGAAATTCATGAACTCTGAAATTGGTACGAAAGATTCTAAATCTGAGTTGTATCAAATTGAGTTGGTTTCCGAAAATTCAGTAAAATAAATTTATATGACTTCCCTGAATGTAGCGGAGGACGCCAGTAGCCCCTGTGGGTCTCTTGGCTAAAATTTGAGCCTAGGGTCTCAAATTTTCCTGTACTAGAAGCCATCCTATTGGCTTCTAGTACTTTCGCTACTGAGGGAAGTCTATGGGTTGTGACATTCATTTATGAGAGTACGTTTTTGAATATGACTTCTTTGTAAGTAGCACGGGTTTAACTACTTACAAGGAAGTTTTTTAGTTAACAAAATGTAAGCGTAAACAATATTGTTTGACTGTATAGTTGAAAGGTGTTAATCTGTGTATAAGAAAGCGTATTCTTACAAGGAGGATATACAATGGAAATTAAAAAACGTGGATGGAATTGGAAGCTAGTGGGAGCTTCTGCAATTGTTTTACTATCGCTACTTTCTAATGGAGGAGTGTTAGCAGAGGAAACTAGTTCAACTAAGGTTACTACACCAACTAATGAACTAACAACTCCTAAAGTTGGAGAAGATAGTGCAGCTAGTTCAAAACCTAAATTAGAAGAAAAAGGGAAACCTAATTTTGCGAATCGTCAAGTAACGAAAAAAGAAGTAGTATTAGAATTATTACAATGGGCAGATACATCTCAAAAATTAATTGGGCAAAATGAAAGTGATCAATTACGGTTTGCAGAAAGTTTAGGTTTAATTCAACCAGGTGAAGATATTTCTCAAGTGATTACAGAGTTCGATTCATTAGTTTCTATCGCTCAGAAACTTCATGATGCTTATCGTTCTGAAAAGAAATCACCTTTATTTTTAAATGGAAAAGCTCAGCCAATTTTCCCTTATTCAACAGGTCAATTAAATCCGGATGAGTATTCATTTGATAAAAGTGATATTGTTCGTTTCCCTGTATTTGTAGAAACAGATTATGATACAGATGGAGATGGAAAACGTGACTTAGTTAAAGCAATTGTTCAAATGCCTAAAGCGGTAGCTCAAGGAGATTACAAGGCTTCTACTATTTTTGAAGCAAGACCTTATGTAGCAGGGACATTAGATGAGAACCATGTAACATTAGAAAGCCATAATTTACCAACGGATGGTACTTATGATATGAATTGGTTACGTGGGAAACCGAAACGTAGAATACCTGCTGGTGTACAATCTACTCTTGAAGCAGCTAAAAGTGCAAGTTCTTCTTCTTGGTATTATTTTAATGAGTGGGAAGGATTTAATGATTATGAAGATTTAAACTGGTACGATTATTTCTTAATTCGTGGCTATGTATTTGTTTCAAGTGCAGGTTTAGGAACGAAGGAATCGGAAGGTTATAATACTGTTGGATCTGATTTAGAAATTGGAGCATTTAAAAATATTATTCAATGGATTAACGGTAAAAGAAGAGCTTATACTGATAGAGAAAATAATATTGAAATTAAAGCTGATTGGGCAAATGGCAATGTCGGCATGACTGGTTTATCTTGGGCTGGTACTTCTACTTTTGGAGTAGGAGCAACAGGAGTTCAAGGATTAAAAACAATTGTACCAGCTGCAGGTATTGCTTCTTGGTATGATTATTTTAATAGTCAAGGAACACCATATAGTTCTGAACCATTTAGTAACTTATCTTGGTTATCTATTTATGTAACAAGTCGTATGTTTGAACAAAAAGATTGGTATAAAATTTGGAATAATTATTCTTCCTATATTAATCAATTAAATCATGATCAAAAAGAACATGAACATTTCTATAGTGATTTATGGAAAGAAAGAGATTATACCATTTCTCCTCAATTAAAAGTTCCTGCATTATTAGTACATGGGTTAAACGATGATAATGTAAAAACAAAACATGTTGAATTAATGTATCAAGCTTTGAAAAAAGCTGGCGTATTAACAAAGATGTATCTTCATCAAGGGGAGCATATTTACCCAGCTAAAATGTCTCAGGGTTATGGTATTCAACGAAATGGTCAAGATTACTATGATTTATTAAATGAATGGTTCTCTCACTATTTATATGATGTCGATAATAAAGTAGAATCATTACCACCTGTGATGGTTCAAGATAATAATAATGTGAATCATTGGACAGATTACAATAGTTGGGAAAGTGATCATCAATTAGTATTAAAAGCAAATAATAAAGAAAAAGAAACTGTAATTTCTAGTGATTATGCAAGTGCAAAATTGGATAAAGAAAATCGTTTTGAAAAGATTTCAAGAGTTTCTTCAAAATCAAATGCAAGTTATGCTGCAGAAGTGTCTGAAGATATAACGATTAAAGGGAATATTCCAGTTACCTTTAAAGCAGCCCTTGAAAAAGGGGAAGGTCATAATTTCCAAATGTATGGAGTATTAATGGATGTTTCGGATAAAGAATTTAATGCGGTAGTAAATGGTAGTGCAAATGATACTGGTGTACGAGGTGCATTTTGGCAAGGTGGAACACTTCAAAACTTAGATGTGAAGAATTTCAAGACAGCTCCTACTAAACAAAAAGTTATTGCAAAAGGTTGGATCAACTTAGCAAATCCAAACTCTAAATATGAGTCAAGTTCTTCAACAGATTCTATTGAACCAAAAGTTGGAGAATTTCATGAGTATACAATGTACTTACAACCAAATGTATATAAAGTTGAAAAAGGACATCGTTTAGTTTTAGTTTTAAATCCGTATGATTTAAGTGATTTATCTATTGAAAAAGAATATCAAATTCGTCTCCAAACTGAATCTATTCAAGCAGTTTTACCAGTTGTTGAAAAAGATGCTACACTAACTGCAAAATACTTACCAATTAAAGATGTTATTGAAGAAAAAGGTGAACCAGAAGTTCAACCAGAATTGCCAGAATTCAAAGGTGGAGTAAATGATGAAGTAGCAGAACAACCAGAATTTCCTGAATTCATAGGTGGGGTAAATGGGGAGTCAACAGAACAACCAGCATTACCAGAAGCAGAGATTCCTACAACAGAATCGGTGAGAACTTCACAAGGACATACTAGTGTGTTAACTCAATCTACAAAAGTAGGATTCCAAGGAGATTCCTATTATGATAAAAATGGACAAAAAGTAACAGATAAATGGATTTATGATGAACAACATCAAAAATGGTACTATTTCAAACAAGATGGAACATCTGCTAAAAACACTTGGAAAGATGATTATTACTTGAAAAATGATGGTACACTGGCAGCCAATGAATGGATATATGATAAAAATTACAGTTCATGGTATTACTTAAAAGAAGATGGTAAATACGCTCGAAATGAATGGTTCTATTATAAGAATGGATGGTATTATTTAAATGAAACAGGAGCTATGGAAAAAGGTTGGTTAGAAGTTTCTAATAAATGGTACTATTTAGATCAAGATGGAAAAATGGAAACAGGTTGGGTTCAAGTAGATAGTAAATGGTACTACTTAAATAAATCTGGAGCGTTATTAACAAATACAATTACACCAGATGGTTATAAAGTTAATCGTGACGGTGTTTGGGTTTCTTAATAATTTATTTTATATGACTTCCCTATAAGTAGTAAGGGACGCAAGCAGCCTCGAAAAAGCGAATCTCATTGCTTTACTACAGCGGGAAGTCTATTTTATTTCATTTCGTCATTACATTTTTATGAGTGAAAAAAGTGAAAAAAATTAAAAAAATTGCATTTTTTCTAATTTATGATAAAATAGTTGCAGATAATTAGATGTGTTATTTATGTGGAAGAGGAAAAATTGGAGGAATGAGATGAAAAAAAAGAATTGGTTATATGTAACAACAGCAGCAACAGTATTAGCTTTAACAGCTTGTAATTCTAATAAAGAAACAGCAACTACTAAAACTCCGTTAGGAACTCAAACAAAGTTTGCAACAGAAGCCGTTAATGAAGGGGAAGCAATAAAAGGTGGTACGTTTAAATATGCTTTAGTAGCATCTTCAGGCTTTAAAGGGGTATTCATTGATGAATTAGCACAAGACTCACTAGACTCTACGATTAGTGCTCAAATTGATTCAAGTATTTTTGAATATGATGAGAATAGACAGTTAACAAATACTGGCTTGGCAAGCATTGATTATGATGTTGAAGGTAAAACAGTAACCGTTACATTAAATTCTAAAGATTATAAATGGTCAGATGGGCAACCTGTAACGATTGATGACTATATTTTCACGTATCAATCAATCGGACATAAAGATTACACAGGTTCACGTTATAATAGTAAATATGAAAATGTAGTAGGAATGAAAGAATTCCATGAAGGAAAAGCTGATTCAGTATCTGGATTAGAAAAAATTGATGACTATTCTGTAAAAATTCATTTCAAGGAAATGCGTCCTTCTATGAAATTAGCAGGTGGAGCATTAAATGCTTATATAATGCCAAAACATATTTTCTCAACGATTCCAGTAGCAGAATGGGATAAGAGTGAATATGTTCGTGGAACGAAGTTTGTTGGTTTAGGACCATTTAAATTAGAATCGATTATTCCAGGTGAATCTGTAACATTAGTTCCTAATGAACATTACTATAAAGGACGTGCAAAATTAGATAAAGTAGTGATGGAAATTGTATCTCCAGATAATATTGTTTCGGAAATGAAAGCCGGAAAATATGATATTGCTGAGATGCCAAATGCTCAATATGAATCTTATAAAGATTTAACAAATGTAAACTTAGTAAGTACATTTAAATCTTCATTTGAATATGTAGCTTTCCATTTAGGAAAATTTGATAAAGCAAGTGGTAAAAACATTACAGATCCTAATGCAAAAATGAAAGATCCTGTATTACGTCAAGCCATTGCCTATGCATTAGATATGGATACAGTTGGTGAAAGTCTATATCATGGCTTACTACGAGGAACAAACTCTATTATTATTCCGTTCTTTAAAGATGTTTACAATGCAGAACAAGAAGGATTTAAATATAATCCAGAAAAAGCAAAACAAATGTTAGAAGAAGCAGGTTATAAAGACGTAGATGGAGATGGAATCCGTGAAAATAAAGATGGTTCTCCATTAAGTATTACATTTGCGGCACGTACTCGTGATGATGCAAATGAATCATTAATTCAACAATACTTATTATGGTGGAAAGAAATTGGATTAGATGTTCAGTTATATACTGGACGTACCATTGAATCGAATAACTTCTATGAAAAAGTTCAAACAGATGATCCAGAAATTGATATGTTTGCAGCTGGTTGGGGAACAGGTTTCGATCCAAACCCAGCAAACTTATTCGGTGAAACTGCTAAATTTAACTTTGCTCGTTTTGTAAGTGATAAAGGAAATCAAATTATCGACAAAATTAGTTCTACAGAAGCATTTGATGATGCGAAAAATGTTGAATTCTATAAAGAATGGCAACAATATGTACATGATGAGGCATTTATCTTCCCAACATTAGTAGGGGACTTAGTAACTGCAGTTAATAAACGTGTGAAATATTATGATACAAAAATTGGTACAAGTAATTCTAAATCAGCATTGTATCAATTAGAATTAGTATCAGACACACAAGTTAAATAAAAATATTTAGAAGACTTTTCTCATGAATATATGCTCGTGAGGAAAGTCTTTTTAAAGTGAAAATGAGATAAGATAAGAAAGATTAAAATTAAATTAAAAAAACACTTGCTAACAGTTAAAATCCGTGTTAATATATTTCCATATTAAAAAGAGATGAATTTTTTGAGAAAAATTTATTAAGGAGAGATGAAAATGATGAAAAGAAAATGGCTTTGGTTACCAACAGCTGCAGTAGCACTGACAATGGCAGCATGTGGTTCAAAAACTACAACGAAAACTACCACAACAGAGGGAGCAGACAAAACTAAATTTGTTTCTGAAGTAACTCATGATGGTGAACCAATTAAAGGTGGAACATTAAAATATGCAATTGTTTCAGCATCACCAATTAATGGATTATTCATTGACGAATTAGCTTCTGATACAACAGATTCATCTGTAGCAGGAATGATTGATGAATCAATGTTTGAGTATGATGATAATCGTAAGTTAGTAAATTCAGGTTTAGCATCTATTTCATTTGATGTAGAAGGGAAAACAGCAACTGTTAAATTAAACTCTCAAGATTACAAATGGTCAGATGGAGAAAAATTCACAATTGATGACTATATTTTTACTTATGAAGGAATTGGTCATAAAGACTACACTGGTGTACGTTATGATGGAGACTTCAAAAATATTGAAGGGATGGAAGAGTACCATAAAGGTTCCGCTTCAACAATCTCTGGTTTAGAAAAATTAGATGACTATACAGTGAAAATTCACTATAAAGAAATGACACCTTCAATGCAATTAGCAGGTGGTGCAGTAAGTAGCTATGTGATGCCAAAACATGTATTCTCTAAAATTCCTGTAGCTGAATGGGAGCAAAGTGATGCTGTTCGTGGTAAATCTAACGTTGGTCTAGGAGCGTATACAATCGAAGCAATGGTTCCAGGAGAATCAGTAACATTTGTACCAAACACTAATTATTATAAAGGACGTTCAAATCTTGATAAAGTTGTGATGGAAGTTGTGTCACCAGACAGTATTGTTTCAGAAATGAAAGCTGGTAAATACGATATTGCAAGTATGCCATCAGCTCAATACGATTCATTTAAAGATTTAACAAATGTAACTTTCGTAAGTTCATTACAATCAGCATATGAATATATTGGATTTAAACTTGGTAAATGGGATAAAGAACAAGGTAAAAATATTGTAAATCCAAATGCTAAAATGAGTGATGTAGCTTTACGTCAAGCGATTGCTTATGCGATTGATCCAGATACAGCAGGTAAAAACTTGTATAATGGATTACAACATGGAACAAACTCAATTATTATTCCATTCTTCCAAGATATTTATAACAAAAATCAAGAAGGATTCGCATATAATCCAGAAAAAGCTAAAAAATTATTAGATGATGCTGGTTATAAAGATGTGGATGGCGATGGAATCCGTGAAAATAAAGATGGTTCTAAACTAAAAATCAACTTTGCTGCTCGTACTCGTGACGATGCGAATGAATCATTAATTCAACAATATTTATTATGGTGGAAAGAAGTTGGATTGGATGTTCAATTATATACTGGACGTACATTAGAAGTAAACAACTTCTATGATAAAGTTGAAGCAGATGATCCTGAAATTGATATGTTTGCTGCTGGTTGGGCAACAGGTTATGATCCAAATCCAGAAGGATTATTTGGTGAAGCAGCGAAATTTAATATGCAACGTTTTACAACTCCTGAAGGTAATGCGTTGATTGAGAAAATTTCTTCAAATGAAGCATTTGATGATGCTAAGAATATTCAATTCTATAAAGAATGGCAAAAATATGTACACGATCAAACGTTTATCTTCCCAACTCTTACAGGGGAAAGTGTAACTGCTGTTAACAAACGTGTGAAATACTACGATAAAAAAATCGGTTCAAACCATGATGAATCTTCTATGATTAAATTGCAATTGACTGCAAATGAACCTGTAAAATAGGCTTACGCTTTTTCTCGACTCAATGAAATGGATTGGGTCGAGTTTTTTGTTAGGGGGTGAGCCATGATACTATCTGTTGTAGCTTACGACGCTAGCAGCCTCGCTTTTGCGAGTCTCATAGCTAAAATTCGAGCCTTAGATCTCGAATTTTCGTGCAACTAAAGCCAATACTTGGCTTTGGTTGCTTGATCTACAACGGATAGTATCATGGCTCTTTTGTGTTGTGGGATGTGGATGCGTAGAATTTTTCAAAAGGTAGAAAAGGGCGCCAGTAGCTTCGCGATGCGAATCTCATGGCTGAACTTTGAGCCTTGGTCTCAAAGTTTCCTTTTGAAAATAGCCTAGAGTTGGTTATTTTCAATCATGCTACGGGAAAAATTCATTACTATTTTGAAAAGTCTTTTTTATATTGGTAAAGTTCATTATCACAAAATTTTTGTAAAAAATGAGGAAATTATTAAAAAATTCTGTAGAAAATTATAGGAATTTTCAAAGAATCGTGGTATTATAATCATATGTTATTTTAAAAATGGAATTGTCATACAATTTGCATTTTTGTTTTAAAATACGTATAATATCAATAATGTTCAAGTGACATTATTGATTTTTAGAAATCATAGATGATAAAACACGAAGGTTGGAATGAACCTTTCGATTCAGACAAAGGAGGAATAGAATTTGGCTATCGATAAACCATTATTAGAAATCAACGATTTACATGTTGGATTTCGTATTAAAGATGATTTTTATGATGCGGTTGATGGTGTTTCATTAACATTAGAAAAGAATGAAATTTTAGCAATTGTAGGGGAATCTGGTTGTGGGAAATCTACATTAGCAACTACAATTATGGGCTTGCATAACAAATTAAACACAAAAATCACAGGGGACATTATTTATAATGATGTTAACTTAGTAAATTTAAATGAAACTTTATATAATAAAATTCGTGGAAATGATATTGGAATGATTTTCCAAGATCCATTGGCTTCATTAAACCCATTAATGACAATTGGTGCTCAAATTGACGAAGCATTATTATATCATACAGATTTAGATGAAAAACAACGTACAGAACGTGTGTTAGAATTATTGGCACAAGTAGGGATTCCAAATCCACAACGTACATTTAAACAATACCCACATGAATTATCAGGTGGGATGCGTCAACGTGTTGTTATTGCGATTGCATTATCATGTAAACCACCAATCATTATCGCTGACGAACCAACAACTGCGCTTGACGTAACAATTCAAGCACAAATCTTAGATTTATTAAATGAAATTCAAGCGGAAACACAATCAGGAATTATTTTAATTACGCACGACCTTGGGGTAGTTGCGGAAACTGCTGACCGTGTAGCTGTGATGTATGCTGGACAATTTGTTGAGATTGCTCCTGTTGAGGAATTATTTACAAATCCAAAACATCCATATACTCGTTCATTATTACAATCAATTCCTCAAGCTGGTTCTGAAGGACAAGAGTTACACGTAATTGAAGGTACAGTTCCTCCATTACCAAGTTTACCACGTACAGGATGCCGTTTTGCTCCTCGTATTCCTTGGATTTCTGCAGAAGAACATGAAGAAAATCCAACATTACACGAAGTTGGCAAAGGTCATTTTGTTCGTTGTACATGTTATAAAAATTTCCATTTTGAAGGGGAGGAAGCATAATGGGTTTTGTAAGAATTGAAGATTTAAAAGTTCACTATCCAATTAGAAGTGGCTTCTTTAACCGAGTAACGGATCACGTTTATGCTGTTGATGGCGTTACATTGGAAATTGAAGAAGGAAAAACATATGGACTTGTAGGAGAATCAGGTTCTGGTAAATCAACAATTGGTAAATCAATTATCGGTTTAGAACCAGTTACAAGTGGTAAAGTATTATATGAAGGGAAAGATGTGACAAATAAAGCTCGTCGCCGTACTTCTGATTATAATCGTAATGTACAAATGATTTTCCAAGATTCATTATCAAGTTTTAATCCTAAAAAACGTATTTTAGATATCGTGGCTGAGCCATTACGTAACTTCGACCGTTTATCTCCAGAAGAAGAACGTCGTAAAGTTATTGAATTAATGGAAATTATTGGTTTATCTGAAGAAGCATTATTAAAATACCCTCACCAATTCTCTGGTGGACAACGTCAACGTATTGGGGTAGCTCGTGCATTAGCAAGTAATCCACGTTTAATTATTGCCGATGAACCAGTATCTGCCTTGGACTTATCTGTACAAGCGCAAGTATTAAACTATATGAAACGTATTCAAGATGAGTTTAACTTAAGTTATTTATTCATCTCTCATGACCTTGGGGTTGTAAAACACATGTGTGATGAATTATTCATTATGTATCGTGGACGTTTTGTTGAAACAGGAAAAGCAAATGATATTTATGCAAATCCACAACATATTTATACAAAACGTTTATTATCAGCTATTCCAGTTATTGACCCAGTAAACCGTGAAGCGAACAAACAACGTCGTATCGAAGCTGAGAAATTCTATCAAGAAAATCAAACAATGTACTATGACGAAAAAGGTCGTGTATTCGATTTACAACAATTGTCTGATACGCATTATGTTGCGTTAAATCCATCAGCAAAGGGAGGTAACTAGACTATGTGGAAAACTATATTACGTCGTGTGCTTTTAATGTTGCCACAAATCTTAATTTTAAGTTTACTAGCATTCTTGATTGCTAAAATGATGCCAGGAGATCCATTTACAGGTTTAATTACTCCTGAAACAGATCCAAACACTATTGAAGCTTTACGTGTGAAAGCTGGTTTCTATGATCCATGGTATATCCAATATGTTCGTTGGATGGGTAAAGCTTTCCAAGGAGATTTTGGACAAAGTTATACGTATAAATATGCCGTTACTAAATTAATTGGTGAACGTATTGGTAATACAGTTTGGTTATCATTATTAACATTAATTTTAACGTATTTAATTGCACTTCCTCTAGGGATGGTTGCAGGACGTTATCAAAACTCTTGGGCTGATAAGTTAATCGTTGTTTATAACTTCATTACTTATTCAATTCCAACATTCGTATTTGCCTTAATTCTATTATGGTTATTCGGTTATACATTAGGTTGGTTCCCAACTCGTGGTTCTGTTGATTCAGGTGTTTCACCAGGATCTGTTGGTTATTTAATTAATCGATTCCACCACTTATTATTACCAGCATTAACAATGGCGATTTTATCAACAACTGGTACAGTTCAATATTTAAGAACTGGGGTAATTGATGCGAAGAGTCAAGACTATGTTCGTACTGCTCGTGCAAAAGGGGTTCCTGAAAAAGTGGTATTTAACCGTCACATTTTCCGTAACTCAATTTTACCAATCGCTGCATTCTTAGGATACGAATTCACAGGTTTAATCGGTGGTTCAGTGTTTATTGAAAACATCTTCTCATATCCTGGAATGGGGAACTTATTCGTAAGTTCAATTTCATCTCGTGACTATTCTGTTATTTTAGCGTTGTTATTACTATTTGGTACAGCAACACTATTAGGAACATTATTATCTGATATTATTATGAGTATTGTAGACCCTAGGGTTCGTGTACAATAGAAAAGGAGGAGTAGCAAATGGCGCAAGATAAAAAAGATGTAACAAAAGAAAGCACCTTAACTACCCCACCTACTGGGTTCCAGGTTATTGTGCGAGAATTTTTAAAAGATAAAATTGCTCTTGCAGCATTAATTATCTTAACTTTAATTTTCTTATTTATTTATATTGGTCCGTTCTTTATTAATGAAGCAACTGCCTTGAAAGTAAATATTTTACAACGTTATAAAGCACCAGGAGTTAATGGATTTTTATTAGGCTCTGATGAAGGTGGTCGTGATGTATTTGCGATGTTAGTAATTGGAGCTCGTAACTCTGTAACAATTGGTTTCACGATTACAATTTTAACGTGTATTATCGGGATTATCGTTGGTTTGATTTCTGGTTACTATGGTAAATGGGTTGATACTACATTAATGCGTATTGTTGATTTTATTATGATTTTACCAACATTAATGATTATCATCGTTTTCGTAACCGTTATTCCAAACTATACATTATTCCACTTTATCATAATTATGACATTGTTCTTCTGGGTTGGTTCTGCTCGTTTATTCAGAACTCGTACGTTGCAAGAAGCTAGTTTAGATTATGTAAATGCGTCTAAGACTTTAGGTTCAAGCGATTTACAAATTATGTTCCGCGAGATTTTACCTAACATTAGTTCGTTAATCATTGTTAACTTAATTTTACGTTTAGCAGGAAATATCGGTATTGAAACTGGTTTAACATATTTAGGTTTCGGTTTACCATATACAACTCCTTCTTTAGGAACGTTGATTTCTGCAGCTAAAACGCAAGATATTATTGAAAACAAAATGTGGGTATGGTTACCTGCGACAATTTTAATCTTAGTAATGATGTTATGTATTAACTACATTGGACAAGCATTCCAACGTGCAGCGGATGCTCGTCAACGTCTAGGTTAAGGAATATAAATAGACTTCTCTGTATAGTAGTAAAGGATGGCAGCAGCCCTTGCGGTCTCATGCCTAAACTTTGAGCCTAAGGTCTCAAAGTTTCCTAGTACAAGTAGCCAAAAGAGGCTACTTGTACGCTTACTACTATGAGAAGTCTTTTCTTTTTTATCGGAAGTTTTAGGAGAGTGCGTAATAAATTAGACTTCTTTCATAGTAGTATTGGACGCAAGCTTCCTAGTAACAGTAGCCAAAAATGTAGCTGCTGTTACGCATACTGCTATAAGAAGTCTTTTCTGTTTTATTGGGTATTTATGAGAGTTCGTAACTATTTAGACTTCTCTATATAGTAGTAAAGGACGGCAGCTACTATGGAGAAGTCTTTTTTGTTTTGTCTTTTTGGTTGTGTAAATTTGTATTTTTTTGTAAAATAGAAGGGCTAATAATTTTAATGGAGGATTTATGAAAGAGAAATTTAAGAAATATCAGTATTTAGTGAAACCTTATGACATTATTATTGTAATTGCCTTATTTATTTTATCGTTTTTACCAAATGCAATTTTTGCAGTACAACAGATGACGACTCCAACTGAAGAAGCAAAGATTTATGCTGTTGTTACAATTAATGGTGAAGAAGTTCAACGTTTTGAATTAAAAGAAGATACTCCAAGAGAAGAATTTATTTATTTCCCAAGTGATGATCAATATAATATTATTGAAGTAGATGGGACTAGAATTAGAGATAAGGAAGATAATAGTCCTGATCAAATTGCCGTTAAAACGGGTTGGATTTCAAGAGTGGGGCAAACGAGTATTTGTTTGCCACATGGGTTGATGATTGAGATTGTTTCAACACAGGATCCTACAGAAGAAACGGATACTATCATTCCCCTGTAAGAGGAACAGAATTTGACTTCCCTGTATAGTAGTATAGGACGCCAGCAAACCTACGGCTTCATGGCTTTCTACTAAGAGAAGTCCTTTTGTTCTTTAATAAATGGTAAAATCTTGTTCTATTATTTGTCAGGTAAATTTATTCATGTTACGATAATATTATATTGAAATTAAAGAAATGAGAGAATTTTATGAATGATAATCAACCATTAGAACCTCAGAAAATTCCTTCTCGTCATGACAAAATAGAGAAAGAAATTGGTTCAAAAGATAAATGGTATAAAAAAATATGGAATCATCCTTGGTTAAAAAAATTCAGAAAATTTTGGAAGAAATTTTATATTACAAAACTTTTTTGCACAATTTTTTTAACTTTCACAGCTTTCTTTTTAGCCTATTTAGTATATGGAGCAAAGACTGCTGATGTGAGTGGTTTAAGAGCGGGGATGATCCAAGAAACTGTTATTTATGATGCGGATTTAAAAGAAGCAGGTGCTTTAAATATCTCGAAAGCAGAATATGTATCAATAGATAATATTTCCACTTCAATGAAAGATGCAGTCATCTCTACAGAGGATAAACGGTTTTATGATCATAAAGGTTTTGATCTGATTGGGATTGTTCGTGCTTTTGCTGGATTAATTCTTCATCGTGGAAATATTGTTGGTGGGGGTAGTACGTTAACACAGCAATTAGCAAAAAATGCTTTTTTAACATTAGATCAAACATTTTTAAGAAAAGCAAAAGAGTTATTTTTAAGTTTTGAAATTGAAAAGCATTATACAAAAGATCAAATTTTAGAGATGTATTTAAATAATGCATATTTTGGTAATGGTGCATATGGGATTGAAAATGCTGCTCAACGTTATTTTGGGAAAAGTGCTGCAGATTTATCTATTAGTGAATCAGCCATACTTGCAGGTTCTTTAAAAGCGCCAAGTTATTATAATCCTATTGATAATTATGATGCTACCATTAAAAGACGAGCTACGGTATTACAATTAATGGTGACAAATGGCAAGATTAGTGAGCAAGATGCTACTATTGCTTCAGAATCAGATATTGTTCTTGTAGATAGTTATGTAGCCAATTCAAGATATCGTTATCCTTATTATTTTGATGCAGTGATTAATGAAATTACTCAACAATATGGGATTAAAGAAGAGGATTTATTTAATAAAGGGTATCGCATTTATACTGGTTTAAATCAAAAATTACAAGCAGATATGGAAGAAACATTTGGAAATACGCAATTATATCCTGCTTATGATGATGGGACAAAAGCTCAAGCTGCTTCTATTGCAATGGAACCACAAACGGGGAATGTGTTAGCTGTCGTTGGAGGAAGAATTGATGGAGCAGGGAAGCATACGTTTAGAGGATTTAATCGTGCGACACAAATGAAAGTTCAACCTGGGTCAACTTTTAAACCATTAGCAGTCTATACTCTTGCATTAGAAGAAGGATATGAACCTAATTCAACATTAATAGATGAAAAACGTTCGTATGGTCCAGAAAAATATACTCCTGAAAATTGGAATCATCAAAATAAGGGAACTGTAACAATGACTGAAGCATTAAGTTTGAGTTGGAATGCTCCTGCAGTTTGGTTATTGGATCAATTAGGCTTGAAAAAAGGAATTGAAAAAGTTCATCAATTTGGAATTTCAACAGTTCTAGAGGACGAATATTTAGGCATTGCATTAGGGGGATTAACAAAAGGAGTTTCTCCAATGGAAATGGCATCTGCTTATACAACTTTTGCCAATAAAGGAGTCCGTGCAAAAGGTAGATTTGTGACTAAAATTGTAGATCCTACGGGTGCAGTGATTGTTGATAATACAACTCCTCAAACAAATAAAGTGACGAGTGAAACAGTAGCTGATAAAATGACAAGTATGTTATTAACGGTGTATGCACCGGGTGGTGGTGGAGCGAATGCTGCGCCAGCAGGATATACGATTGCAGGTAAAACAGGTACAACAGAAACAGTAAATGGAGAAGATGGTGCTAGAGATCAGTGGATGATCGGATATACTCCGGATATGGTTGTTGCAACTTGGATGGGATATGATGATTCTGCAAAATATTCTCTTGCTGTATCAAGTACACATGGAGTGGGACCTTTATTCCAATTAGAAATGTATGGATTATTGAGTACATATCCAAAAAATACACCATTTGGAGTCGCTCCTGCTGTAACTACTGAGAAAAAAGATTCGTCATTAAATGTGGATGACTTGATTCAAAAAGTAGAGGAGACTGGTAAACAATTATGGTCAAAAGTCCAAGAATGGACAGGACAATTGTGGAAAAAAGTAGGGCAATAGGATACAATAGAAACGAAGAGCCTGTTTTGTAGATAGAATTAATAAATAAGTAATGATATTAAAATGACATCAAATTGTTACATAACTGGTCCAAGATTGACATTATTTTTGTGTATACTAGTTGCAAAGTTTGAATAGGGGGAAAACTATGAAATATAAAAAACTATTTATTGGCTGTCTCACAGCTTTAACACTTTTTACAGTTAGTACGTATAGTCAGAATACAACAGCATTTGCTGAAGAAACAGCTGTAAGTGGAACATATGTATCTGATAGTAAAGAAGCGATTATTAATCGTATTAATGAAATTCGTAAAGAAGCGTATGAGGAAGGGTTAGTAGACCGTTATGTACCCATTAAATGGTCAACTGCTTTAGAAAAAATTGCAGAAATTCGTTCTGTAGAAGCTTCAGTATTATTAGCACATAGTCGTCCGAATGGAGAAAGTGATCCATTTAGTATTGTAAAAGATAATGTCCGTAGTTATGGTGAAAACTTAGCTTGGAATCGTTCTGGAGTTCTGGAAGGAATTGAGTATTTCTATGGTGAAAAAGCTGCTTATGTTAAATCGAAAGTAAATAACCAACCATTAGAAGTTGGGGAACAAACAGGACATTATTGGAATTTAATTCGCCCAGATTTTACTCATACAGCTTTAGTAGCTTTCCAACAAGATGGAAAAGGAATTATTACTGCACAAGCTTTTACAAATACTGAGTGGCTAAAAGCAAATGGATTTGATTCAAATCTTGAAGAAAACTATTTAGGAAAAAATGGTTCTGCTACCGTTAATGTTGAAATGAGTGGAGAAGCTTCAAAAATTTCTACTTCAAAAGGAAATTATCGTAGCTTTAGAACAGCTTTTAAAGCTACAACCTCGAATAAAGTATTAAATGGTTGGGAAAATCGCCAGTATTATAAAAATGGAGAAAAAGTAATTTCTCAATGGATTTATGATGCAAATTACTCAAGTTGGTTCTATTTAGATGAAAATGGAGAATACCTTGAAAATACGTGGAAAGGTGACTACTATTTAGAAGCTGGCGGTTATATGGCTAGTGGAGAATGGGTCTATGATTCGAATTATCAAAACTGGTTCTACTTACATGGTAATGGAAAATATGCTCGTGACTATTGGCAAGATTCATACTATTTAGGGCAAAATGGGGCATTAGCTCGTGATACGTGGATTGGAAGTTACTATGTAGATTCAACTGGTAAATGGAATCCTGAAATGTAATTATATTGAACGTCAACAAAAGTTAGATAAAAGTCTAATTTTTGTTGACTTTTTTATTTCTAGGTAGTAAAATTCTAATAAAGTTAGATAACTATCTAATTTGTTTAGAAAGTGAGGTTGAAATTTTATGGATATCATATTAAATAATGCAAATTTTAGAAAATTATGGTTAAGTAGTACATTTGCGGGAGCAGCAAGTAATATTATTCAATACGCTTTATCGCTCTATGTATTAGATAAGACAGGGTCTGCAACGGCCTTTGCTAGTATTCTTTCGATTATTATCTTCCCTAGAATACTATTTTCTCCAATTGCTGGTGTGTGGGGAGATCGAGTGGATCGACAAAAAGGTTTAGTTTATACAACACTGATGACGGTTATTACGTTATTGATTTTTGGAGTGGGAACTTATGTAACAAGTAATTTATCTCTTGTAGCGATTTATGTTTTGGTCATTATTTTAGAATTAGTAGAAGTTTTTCAATCGGGTCCGATGATGAGTGTTTTGCCAGCAATTGTTGAAGAAAGTCAATTAGCTCTAGCGAATACTTGGATGCAAGTGGATAATGGAATTGTAAATATTATTACACCATTTGTAGCTGCATTTATTTATTCGACTTTTTCTATTACAGGTTCTTTATTCATTTCAGGAAGTATTTTATTTTTGACAATGATTGGTTATGAATTTATGAAAATTCCTGAGCGTAAAGTTCAAAAACAAATGGATGATGAGCAATCTGTTGTAAATAGTTTTTGGACAGATTTCAAAGATGGCATTAAAATTGCGTTCGACATTCCAAATCTTATTATTATTGTATTGTTAGCGTTATTTATTAATTTTTTAATGTCTCCTATTTTTGGTATTGTGATTACTTACTTTATCAGGGTGACGTTGGAATTTTCAAATACAGAATTTAGTATGTTTCAGTCATTTGTAGCTGTAGTGAGTATGATTTCTCCACTCATTGCGTATCGTTTAATCAAAGATAGTAAAGAACCCGTTCACTTATTATTAAAATATACGGGTGGATTTGTTGTTGGATTATTTGTGGTTATGTGTGGAACAATGGCTCGTGATATTTTTTCAATGAATCAATGGATGTCGTTAGCTGGTATTCTTGTTGGATTTATCCTTGTTTCTGTTTTAGCAACATATATTAATATTCAATTATCAACTTTAGGTGCTAAAATGGTTCCAGAAGAATATTTAGGAAGAATTGGAACAACAATGGGGATGTTAGCTACGATTTCAGTTCCAATTGGGCAGTTAGTTTTTGGAATGATATTAGATGTTTCGAATGCTACAGTGTGTTTAGTTGTTTCGATTGTGGGATTAGTGGTATTCTTATTAGTAGCGAATCGTATGTATCAAGATTCTAGTAAGGAGGGGGAAAATGCAATTTAAACAAGAGCAAATGGAGTTTGTTAATCAGCTGCTGTATCCAATATTAATATTGAAAAAGGATAGAGATGAGGAACGTCCTTCATCGCCTTTAGAAGAGCAATTAGAAGTCATTGTAGAAGAAATGAGACAGATGAGTGTTCCTTTGGAACCTTATAAAGATAATATTCTTTATTTCTATAAGGATGATGCTTTACGAATGTTTTTTGTCAATGTAAAAAATGTACTTCGCTATTATTCATTTGAAGAGTATGCTGAAGTTTTACATTTGATGGATGAGGAAAAAATTAAGAAACAATTGATGACAACTATTGTGAAGCAAGATGAAGAGGAAGCGAGTGTCGAAGATAAAGTTACAGAATTATTAGGGAATCAATTTGCTTTTTTAGATTTCTTAAAAAATTTGCCGATTGATGATACTGTACGTTGGAATTATTTTACGATTATGTCGCAGCCTAAAAAGTTTGTAGAAGATTTTATTTCTTTGCATCAAATATTGAAGCCGATATTTGAGAAAGTATATGCGGAATATTTACCGATTTTAGAGAAATCTTATCAGGAATTTGAAACGACTATTCAAGAACACCCAACGATTTTAGCAGAAGCATTTTCAGGAACGAAAGTGATTGAGGAAATTGACTGGGCTTCAGATGAAATTGCAGTCATTCCAACCTTATTATTATCAGATTTCTTTTTCCAAGATTCTGAAATTTTAATACTAGGGGCAAAATCATTAGAAGTCATTCAACATGTCATCCAAACAAGATTGGATAAACAACAAGAACGAATTAATGTTTTCAAAAATTTAGGAGATAAAACAAGGTATCAAATTTTTTGCGAAATTGCAAAGGGTACAAAGAGTGTGAAAGGTATTGCAGAACAATTGGGTATTACTTCTGCCACGGTTTCGTATCATATTAATGAATTAGTCTTATCTAATTTAGTCGTTCACGGTTGGAATAAGAAGGATTGTACGCAGGCAATTCATACGGAATTGATTACAGAAGTGATGAATGGATTAATGGAAGATAGTTTTATGGCAAATACACTAGAGAATGAAAAATAATATGCTATAATAATAATACAAAAGATTGTATGGAGGGATACAGATGAGTGATGTAAAATTAGTAAAACGTAGTGAAGTCGATCAATCCATTACTTGGGATATGAGTCTATTATATCCAAGTGATGAAGCATA
Source organism: uncultured Granulicatella sp. (assembly GCF_963515615.1). Taxonomy (GTDB): domain Bacteria; phylum Bacillota; class Bacilli; order Lactobacillales; family Aerococcaceae; genus Granulicatella. The sequence goes on from NZ_CAUPZT010000006.1 coordinate 37,359, forward strand.
TCGTACAACATTAAAGGAAACAGAAGCTCAATTAAAGAGCTTTAAAGAAAAATATGAAGGTAAATTAGCGGATTTAGAAGTATTAACTGCAGCTACTGCAGAATATGAAGCGTTATATGAAACATTTTATCGTTTATCTCATTACGCAGAATTGCCAATGACTGTTGACCGTTTCAATGATACAGTGGTTGAAAATGCGACTTTATTTGAACAAGTAGCTAGTGCATGGGCTTTGAATATGAGTTTCTATGATACTGAAATCGTAGGACTAGAAGAAAGTTTATTACGCCAATTTGTGGCAGAAAAACGTCCAGATTTAGCTTACTTTATTGAAAAAATTATTCGTGCTAAAGCTCATACATTATCAAAAGATGCTGAACAAGTTTTATCAAATATGTCAAGTTTACCTAGTTTCTATCAATTATATGAAGTAACCAAACATGAAGATATGGAATTTGATTCATTTGAAGCAGATGGGAAAACGTTTGAAAATAGTTTTGTTTTATATGAAAACTTACATGAAATGGATAATCGTACAGAAGTTCGTCGTAATGCAGCAAAAAGTTTCTATAAAACATTAAATCGCTATAAAAATACAGTTGCAAATGAATATATTTCAACGATTAAAAAAGAAAAACTGCTTGCAACAATGCGAGGGTATGATAGTGTCATTGACTACTTATTAGAAAAACAAGATGGTGATCGTGAATTATATGATCGTCAAATTCGTACATTAATGACAGATTTAGCGCCTCACATCCAACGGTATATTCGTTTATTAGCAAGAGAACATAATGTTGCAGATATGCAATTTGCAGATTGTAAAATCAATTTAGATCCTGATTTTGAAGTGGATATGTCTATTGAAGAATCTAGAGATTATTTGAAGAAAGCTCTTGGTATTTTAGGGGAAGATTATAAAGAAATGATTGATGAAAGTTACGACAAACGTTGGACTGACTTCCCACAAAATATTGGAAAGAGTACAGGTGGATTCTGTGCGACTGTTCCAAAAGTAGCAAGTTATATTTTATTATCATGGACTGGAAAAATGAATGAAGTATTCGTATTAGCTCATGAATTAGGACATGCCTACCACTTTAAACGTGTTGGAGAAGAGTTAACAATGTTTAATAATGAATGTTCATTATACTTTGTAGAAGCTCCATCAACATGTAACGAAGTTATTGTTTCAAATTATTTATTGAAAAATAGTACAGATGCTCGTTTCAAACGTTGGGTCATCAGTAACATGATTAGTCGTACTTATTTCCACAATATGGTCACTCACTATTTAGAAGCAGTATTCCAAGATCGTATTTACAAAATGGTAGATAATAATGAAATGTTAAATGCAGATGTGTTATCTAAAGTAAAACGTGAAGTAATGGAAGAGTTCTTCGGAGATAGTCTTGTGGTAAATGAAGGAGCAGAGCTAACTTGGATGCGTCAACCTCACTATTATATGGGATTATATCCATATACTTATTCTGCTGGTTTAACAATTGGTACAGCAATTGCGAATAAGATTGAGGAAGATCCTTCTCAAGCGCAAGTTTGGAAAGATACATTAGCATTAGGTGGTAGCCTATCTGCAAAAGATTTAGCACGTCATGCTGGATGTGATGTTTCAACAGAACAACCACTAAAAGAAGCCATTGCTTATGTAGGAAAATTAGTGGATCAATTATACGAATTGACAGATGAGTTAAAATAGGACTTATCTTTGGTAGCAAAGGACGCAAGCAGCCTCGCTTGTGCGAGTCTCATTGCTAAACTTTGAGCCTAGGGTCTCAAAGTTTCCTTATGGAAGAAGCCAAGCTTGGCTTCTTCCATTTTTGCTACTGCGAAAGTCCATTTTACTTGGACGGGAATTTATGAGAGAACGTAAAAAATAAGACTTATCTGATGTAGCAAAGGTTATAAATCCTTATGGCAGGAGCCGATAGTTTGGCTTCTGCCATTTTTGTTACTGTTAAGAAATAATACATTGACATCACTCAAAATAGTGATATGATTGACATGAAAACGTTTATAAATAGGAGATGTTTCTTATGATTAAGTCAATAAAAAAATAGAAAAGTTAGATAGCTTACAACAATTTATATTAGTGTGTGGTGGTAATCATGATATATAAAGTATGGAATGTCCCTAAATATGTACTTATATTTTTTATTATGATATTAGCTTCATTAGATGGAGTTTTAATATCTTCGTTGTTTAAAAATTTAATTGACTTAACTAGTCAAGATAATTCTCAAGATTTTATGAAATTAATTATTAGTATTCTTCTGATTTATGCTATAGTGTTATTGTCAAATTACATTTACAACCGTATGAAATATCAGTTTGTTTTTGATGCTAATCTATATATAAAGCAAAAAATTATGCAAAACTTTTTGTTGCAAGATTCGAGGTCTTACTCAGAAGCAGAAGTAAAAAAAGAAACCATTTCTTTTTTTATGAACGATCTAAAATTATTAGAAACAAATTATATTATCCCTTTTTTTGATATGTATTTGTATATTTTTTATGCCTTTACAGCTTTTGTTTATAGTTTTTTTATAGATTCTGCTTTAGCATTTATCTTTTTAGCATTTTCTCTCATTCCATCTATAGTACCAGTATTGTTTAAAAAAGTCTTAGCAGATAGAACGAAGAATTGGTCAAATTTAAATCAAGACTATACTGAAACCCTAAACGAAACTATTGAATCTTCAGAAGAAATTAAAGAATTTCATACTGAAACTATCTTTATCAAAAGATTTTTTTCAAGAGTATTAGAAACAGAAAAATCTTTTTTGATGCTTAATAATATGCAATCTTTATCAATACTTGTAATTGGATGTATATCTATTTTATGTTATATTTTTCCACTTGTTATAGGGGGATATTTTGTGATGTCACAGCAAACAAGTTTGTCAAATTTAATTGCCGTATTTTTTGCCTCAAACAGAATTATCACACCCGTAAAATTAGCGATTAATATTTATAATCAATTTAATTCGGTAAAAACTATTAGAGAAAAAGTTGAGGAAGTGTTACAAAAGGATATTACTAAGTCTCAGCAAAAGTATTTGCCTGTAGAAAAAATATCAATAAAGTCGGGTAACGTGTCACTTGGAGGAAATCTGATTTTGAAGGATATCCAACTAGATTTAACTAATAAAGATAAGGTACTGGTGGTAGGAGAAAGTGGAGCCGGTAAAAGTATTTTATTAAACCTGGTTAAAGGGAACTTACCCTTAGATGAAGGAGATTATATTATTGAACCTAAAAATTCAAATTTAAATATGGCCTATCAAAAAGATTTCATCTTTAAAGACTCGTTAAGTTTTAATATTCTATTTTCTAATGAATTAGTTTCAGAAGAATTGAATAATATTTTTGAAATTGATAATAAATTTCCAAAAATGATTGATTATCAAGGGAAAAATCTATCAGGCGGGCAAATAAAACGTATTAATTTAGCAAGGATTTTAAGTCATGGAAATAGCCTACTTTTAGATGAACCTTTTCAAGGATTAAGTACTAAACAGTCAAGTTCTATTGAAACTTATTTATTGGAACATACTGAATTCTTGATGCTATCGACTCATGTTTTTCATGAAGAAAACCTTCCAAAGTATTCAATGTATATTGTAGTAGAAAATAAAACAATTACTGTATATAAGGAATTTTCTGAATTTAAGAAAACTAATTATTATCAACAGAATATTCATAGAATTTAAAGAAGAATACTCTTAGAAAAGTTGAAAAAAAGAAGTTTCGCTTTTGCGAGACTTCTTTTTTCTATATAACTATCGATAAACCTATATATTCATTAATTATTTCGTACGAATACTAACCTCACCATACGATAATGTATGCAAACTGCTATCTTCTTTTTCTACAATAAGATGACCATTTTCATCAATGTCTTTTGCATATGCAGAATATGTTTGGCTTCCTTCGAATACATTCACAAATTTACCAATTACATTTGAATGTTCCTTATAAGTAGAGATAAATTCTCTCTTAGAAAGATTTTGATAATAAAATATCCATTTTTCTAAAAATTGAGCAATAAAATGGTTACGATTGAAAGAAGAATCATTATATTCTTCTTTTGAAGAAAAAATACTACCAACAATTGAGTGTAATTCTTCAGGGAATGATTGAGGTGAGTCAATTAAATTAATTCCGATTCCAACAATGAGTGCTTGAACTTGTTGAGACTCAAAATCACTAATTACTTCTGTCAGAATTCCACCGACTTTCTTTTCACGATAAAATAAATCATTTACCCATTTAATATCTAGAGATTTATCGGTTAATTGTTTAATCGTTTCTAAGTAGGCAACTGCTGTAGCACAAGTAATCAGTGATAAATCTTCCATTGGTGCAGTTGGGAATAAGCAAAGACTAATATATAAACCAGTTTTTGCAGGTGAAACGAATACTCTTCCTAATCGACCTCTTCCTGCAGTTTGTTCTTCACTAATAAAAATTGCAGGTGTAGTAGAGTGTTGATTCGCATAATTTTTTGCTAAATCATTTGTTGAAGTAGTGCATTCCATTGTTTGAATATGCCATTCAATAGGATGATGTAGATTAATTAGTTCTTGTAAAATTTCTTTGTCGGATAAAACATCATTATTTTCTGACAATGTATATCCTTTATTAGTAGTAGAATCGATTGTATATCCCTCCTTTTTTAAAGACTGAATAGCCTTCCAAATGGTAGTTCTAGATTTGTTTAGTTCTAGTGCCATTTTTTCTCCAGAGATTGCTTCTCCTATATGTTCTCGAAGATATTGTAAAACCGCTTCTTTTGTGGTCATAAAAATCCCTCCCCTTATGTTTCTGATTTTATACATGAAAAATACGGTTGTCAACGCTATCTTTTAGGATGGTTGACAGTTAAAAAAGGTAGTTTTAAGTATGCCTTTTTACTGAGGCATGGTATAATGGAAGAGAAGATGTTATGAGAGGATTTGAATCAATGAGAAAATTAGTCATTAATGGAGGAAAACCACTAACTGGAGAAGTAACCATTAGCGGTGCTAAAAATAGTACAGTAGCTTTAATTCCAGCTGCTATTTTAGCATCAGAACCAGTTGTATTAGAAGGTGTTCCAGATATTCAAGATGTAGCCGCATTAATTGAAATTTTGAAAGATTTTAATGTTCATACTACTTTTGAAGAAGGAGTATTGACCATTGATCCAACGAATATGTTATCCATTCCAATGCCAAGTGGAAAAATTCAAAGTATGAGAGCTTCGTATTATTTTATGGGTGCGACTCTTGCAAAATTTGGTGAAGGAGTTGTTGGACTTCCAGGAGGATGTTTCTTAGGACCTAGACCGATTGACCAACATATTAAAGGATTTAAAGCATTAGGAGTAGATGTTCGTAATGAAATGGGAGCCATTTATTTATCAACGAACGGACAAGGATTAACAGGAACTCGTATTTATATGGATGTTGTATCTGTAGGAGCAACGATTAATATTTTATTAGCAGCTGTTCGAGCAAAAGGTAAAACAATTATTGAAAATGCTGCAAGAGAACCAGAAATTATTGATGTAGTGAATTTATTAAATAAAATGGGCGCTAATATCAAAGGTGCAGGTACAAGTGTGATTCGTATTGAAGGTGTGGAAGCATTACATGGATGCCGTCATACGATTATTCCAGATAGAATTGAAGCGGGAACGTATTTATCGATTGCAGCAGCAGTGGGTGAAGGAATTACTGTAAAAAATGTAATCTTCGAACATATTGAAGGATTTTTAGCAAAAATGGAAGAAATGGGCGTAAAAATGACGATTGGTGAGGAAGATATTCATGTTTTCCCATCTAAAGAATTGAAAGCAGTGAGTATTAAAACTCTGCCTTATCCAGGTTTTGCAACAGATTTACAACAACCGATTACGCCATTATTAATGAAAGCCACAGGAGAAGCTAAAATTATCGATACGATTTATCCAAAACGTGTCAATCATATTCCTGAATTAAATCGTATGGGAGCATTAGGACGTGTAGAAAATGATGTTATTTCAATTACGGGGCCAACTGCTTTAACAGGATGTGAAGTAGCAGCTAGTGATTTACGAGCTGGTGCAGCATTAGTCATTGCTGGTTTAATGGCTAAAGGAACAACAAAAATTAGTAATATTGAACATATTTTAAGAGGGTATTCTCATATTGTTGAAAATTTACAACAACTAGGAGCTGATATCCAAATGATTGAAGAGGATTAAGATGTCAGAAACAATTGAAACAGTAACTTTACCCGTCTTGCAACAAAAGACTTTAAAAGAAATGTATGCTTTTGCCAAGCACTATAAAATCCCTTATTATGGGCAGATGAATAAAAAAGAATTAGCTCTAGCGATTATGAGAGCTCAAGAAGAAGCAACTGGCTTTTTCCAAGTAGAAGGGGTATTGGATATTAATAATGCGGAAGGATATGGTTTCTTACGTCCAATTAATTATTCTACTAGCCAGGAAGATATTTATATTTCTTCTTCTCAAATTCGTAAATTTGCCTTAAGAAATGGAGATTTAGTATCAGGTCCTGCCCGTCCTCCACGTACGGGGGAAAAGTTTAACGGCTTGATGCAAGTTGGTGCAGTAAATGGGAAAGACCCTGAAGAAGCAAAAGAACGAGATCATTTTCCAGGATTAACACCACTTTATCCTGAAAAACAAATGCAATTAGAAACAACAACAGGAAGAATTGCTTCAAGAATGTTAGATTTAATTTGCCCAATTGGTTTTGGACAGCGTGGCTTAATTGTAGCACCTCCGAAGGCTGGTAAAACAAGTTTATTAAAAGAAATTGCAAATGGGATTACAACAAACTATCCTAATGCGGAATTAATTATTTTACTAATTGATGAACGACCAGAAGAAGTAACAGATATTGAGCGCACAGTAGATGCTGAAGTTGTATTTTCAACTTTTGATCAAACACCGGAACACCATATTAAAGTGAGTGAATTAGTGTTAGAGCGTGCATTGCGTTTAGTAGAAGATGGTCGTGATGTGATTGTATTACTGGATAGTATTACACGTTTAGCACGTGCGTATAATTTAACGATTCCACCTTCTGGTCGTACATTAAGTGGTGGGATTGACCCAGCTGCTTTTTATCGTCCTAAGAGATTTTTTGGTTCTGCTAGAAATATTGAAGATGGTGGAAGTTTAACGATTTTAGCAACGGCTTTAATTGAAACGGGAAGCCGTATGGATGATGTGATTTATGAGGAGTTTAAAGGAACTGGGAATGCGGAAGTGCATTTATCTCGTGAATTAGCAGAAAGACGTGTGTTTCCAGCAATTGATGTGAAACGTTCAGGTACTCGTAAAGAGGAAATTTTACTGGATTCTCATATTTTAGAAGCAGTTTGGAAAGTTCGAAATACGATGAAGGGTGACGGACTAGAAACAAGCGAGCAAATTGTGAAGCAATTAAGAGAAACGAAGAGTAATAAAGACTTTATAAAGCGTACCGAATTATTGTAAAAATTATTCGAAAGACTTTTCTATAGTAGCAAGAGGACAGAACTAGCTTGTAAATGCCAATCTCATGCTACTTGGAAAAGTCTATTTTTTTGGACGGACGAAAAGTGAATAGAAACAGAAAAATTTTCATGGTAGCCGGACGCCAGCAAACCTACGGTTTCATGGCTAAAAATTGAGCCTAGGGTCTCAATTTTTCCTTGTAATAAAAGCCACTGAACTTGTGGCTTTTATTACTGCTACTATGAAAATTTTTCTGTTTCTATTCACTTGTAAAGTTTTTCTCATTGTTTCGTATCAATCCTATTAGAAAAAAATTTTATATTTTTACGTGCTGTAGATAAGAAGGTTCAAAATATGAGAATTAGTTCCATGATTATAAAACAAATTTTATAGTATTAGTAAAGACAAATACGTCACTCATATCAAAGAGAGTGAATAGAAATAAAAATGATTTTTTATTTCTATTCACGAGTAAAAACTTTCACTTTAATCCTTCCCATTCTGCGAAAAATTGGGTTAAATATTCTTTCATAAATTCATGTCGCCCTTTTGCGATTTCACGAGCTTCGGGAGTATGTAAAGTGTCAGATAAAGTTAATAATTTTTCATAAAAATGTCCAATGGCAGTATCTTCAAGTTCATGAGCTTTTTCTAATACTTCTTGAGTCTCTCCTGTATAAATCGGACGTTGGTGTGCACCTGAATAAACAAAAGTACGAGCAATCGCAATTGCACCAATAGCATCGAGTCGATCCGCATCCTGAACAATTTTGTCCTCAATTGTAATAGGTTGTATCGGATTTTTCCCATTACGAAAGCCAACTGCATCAATAGAATAGAGAATTTTTTCAATTAACTCTTTGGTTAATCCATGTTGTACTAATAAATCTCTCACTTCTAGTTTGGCTTGTTCTACATTAGAAACAATTTTATGATCATATCGATCGTGAAGTAGTGCAGCTAATTCAATCTGTAATGGATTAGCTTTAGGATAATGTGTAGCAATTTTTTGGGCATTTTTCCATACTCTCTCAATATGATACCAATCATGCCCAGTAGTTTCTTGGGTAAAAAATTTTTTCATTTCTTTTTGAATCTCAATAATGATTTCTTTTTCGTTCATTCTTTTTCCTTTCCCATATCGAATAAAAAGACTTTTGGAATTCCAAAAGTCTTCTTTAATGATTAATGTAACACTTTGTTTAAAAAGTCTTGTGTACGATTATGTTGCGGATTTTTAAAGATTTGTTCCGGTGTACCATCTTCCACAAGATAACCGCCATCCATGAAGATTACACGGTCACTTACTTCACGGGCAAATCCCATTTCGTGGGTTACCACAACCATTGTCATCCCATCTTTTGCTAATTGTTGCATTACTTCTAATACATCCCCAACCATTTCAGGGTCAAGAGCAGAAGTTGGTTCATCGAATAATAACATTTTTGGCTTCATTGCTAAAGCACGGGCAATGGCTACACGTTGTTTTTGACCACCAGATAATGTTTTTGGATAAACGTCTGCTTTATCTTCAAGTCCAACCATTCCTAATAATTCTAAAGCGTGTTTGTCTGCATCTTCTTTTGTTTCACGTCCTAATTCAATAGGAGCTAATGTAATATTTTCTTTAATTGTTAAATGAGGAAATAAATTAAAGTGTTGGAATACCATTCCGATTTCTTGACGAACAAAGTTTAAATCTGTATTTTTATCGGTTAAATCATATCCATCAACAATAACTTTTCCTGCTGTTGTTTTTTCTAGACGATTTAAGCAACGTAAAAATGTTGATTTTCCAGATCCAGATGGACCGATAATACAAACGACTTGTCCTTCTTCGATTTCTAAATCAATCGATTTTAAGACTTCTAATTCACCATAATTTTTTTTAAGGCCTTTTACTTCGATAATTGCCATCTTATGCTTTCCTTTCTAAACGTGCTGAAATTTTTGTTAATAGAGTAATAACGATTAAGTACATCATACCAACAATAAACCACATTGAACTTGATTGTAAGTTTCTTGCAATAATTATTTTACCAGTTTGTGTTAATTCTACAAGTCCTATAATTGATAAAATTGAAGTATCTTTTAAAGTAATGACAAATTGGTTAATAAATGATGGAACCATTAAACGAATCGCTTGCGGTAAAATAATTTTTTGCATTGATTTGTAATATGGTAATCCTAAACTCATCGCAGCTTCGCTTTGTCCTTTATCGATTGCATTAATACCACCACGAACTATTTCAGCAATATATGCCGCAGCATTTAATCCTAATGTTGAAATAGCAGCAACTGTTGCATCTAAACGAATATTAAATGCTTGTGGAATCCCAAAATAAATAAAGAATGTTAAAACAATTAGTGGAATACCACGCATAAAATCAATATAAAGTGTTGCAATTGTTTCTAAAATAGAAATACGACTAGTTCTCATTAATCCTAAAAGAACACCGATAATAGTTGCAATTGCTAGTGAAACAAATGTAATCCAAATGGTATTCCATAATCCACTTAAAAGAGTTGGAGCATTTGTTTTTAATAATCCTAACAAGCTTGTATCTTCAGTAGTGGCAGTAGTAGAATCATCTGTTCCGATATATTTGTTTAAAATTTTATCATATTCACCATTTGCTTTTAGAGTTGATAAGCCACGATTAAAAGCTTCAATAAATTCAGTATTTTGATTTTTTAATACCGCAACTCCATATTGAGTTACTTGTTCTTTATAAGATGTTAATGTCATTGGTAAGTGATTGCTGCGAATTGCATAACCTAAAACTGGATAATCTTCAAAAGTAGCAACACTATTTCCACTGACTACATCTTGATACATATTTGCTGAATCTTCAAATGTTGAAATTGTAAAACCATATTGCTCTTTAATAGAAGAAGCAAAACTTGCGCCTTGTGTCCCAATCTTAACAGCTACATTTTTTCCACGAAGTTCTTCGTATGTACTAATATTACTTGAAGTACTTACTGCCATTCCAATACCGCTATCAAAATAAGAATCTGTGAAATCAAATTTTTGTTTTCTTTCATCTGTTATACTCATTCCTGCAATAACCGCATCTACTTGTCCAGCTTCTAAAGCTTGAACGGCAGCATTAAAGCCAAGAGCTTTAATTTCAATTTCAAAATTTTCTTCTTTTGCAATTTTATTGATTAAATCCATATCAATTCCAACATAATTTCCAGAAGTATCTTGAAATTCAAATGGAGCAAAAGTTGTATCTGTGGCAATGGTATATTTTTTTGTCGAAGCTTCGATTGGAGTAGAGATAAGGAAGAATAATATTCCTAATAAGCTAATCCAGAAGCTCTTTTTCTTCATGTTCATGTTTAAATTCATAAGATCCTCCATATTGTTAAATATTAATGTGAGCCTATTTTACTAGACTCTTAACAAAAAAACAAAAAACAGGTCTCATGTCATGTTACATTTTCTGACATGAGACCTGTATCTCTGACTAATCGTTTTTTAAATGATGATTCAAATCACTTAATAATTGAATCATGGTATCTAACCGTTGTTCCATTCGATGCAGTAAATAAATACTCATTGCAATAGGAAATCCCACATTGCTAATTAAAGCAATGAGTGGTTGTAAAATATCTGCTTCCATGAAATCACCTCCTATATTAAAAAAGGAAATTCCATAAAAAAATTACCCCCATAAAGGAGGTAATGCGTTAATTTTGTTGTTCTAAACACTTTTGAATCGCTTTGGCGACTCCACCATGTTTGTTATCGTCTGTTTGATATTTAGCAGTGGCCATAGCTTCTTGATTAGCATTTCCCATTGCTACACTATAACCAGCAAGTTTTAACATAGAAACATCATTTGAATTATCACCAATTGCAAAAACTTCATTCATTGAAATTCCTAAAGTATTCGCATAATAGTAAAGAGCAATTCCTTTTTGAGCATCTTTATGAGTTACTTCAATATTTGTTTTAAAAGAAGAAGTAACAACTAAATTAGGAAGTTTTTGTTCGACATAAGATTTAATTTTCATTAATGAATCTTCAGCTTCGTAATTGGAAGTTAAGACTTTATAAATTTTAATCGTTGGATCGTCTAAAACTTCCTCGATATTAGAAACATCTGTTGCATCAAAAAGTTTTTTTAATTTATCAAGTTCAGCTTCAAATTCTTCAGGAGTAAGATCTGGATGATTTTCTTTAAAAGTAGCCACTTTTTTTGCAAATTTTTCTTTAAAATGTAAGGAGAATAATCCTTTAGATGTCATTATATCCCAATTGTTATGATGCAATTCGATTTTTTGAACAAGATTACGTGTATCTTCATGAGAAAGTGTAACTTCTTTTATAATTGTACCATCTTCTTGATAAATAACAGCACCATTTAATCCAATAACGGGGCATTGAATATTTGCAGGTTCTAAGCAAAGGGAAGCTTGATAGAAATCTCTTCCTGAGCAAATGACAAAGGGAATATTCTTTTTCTGTAAATAGTGAACCATTTTAATATTGTCCGGATGAATTGTAGAATGATCTTGTAAAATTGTCCCATCCATATCACTGGCAAATAATCGAATCATACATTCTCCTTTTTCGCTTCTTTTATATGTTGGCGAAGTGTTGATAGATGTGCTTGAATTCTTTTGATACGAGGTTGACTCATATGTTTGAAATTTTGTACATCTTCTATAATATCCTGAGAAATTTCTTTTACTTGAGGGATAACATAATATTGTAGTTGTTTTACACCGTGCTGAATAACAGGGACACCTGTACTAACAGTGGATATCTCTTCGGATAATGTTACGATATTGTCGTATAATTGTTCACGGTTTTTCTTACCATTTTGTTTTGTTGTGAGTAAGGCAATTGTTCCACCGACAATACTTCCAAAAAGTAATCCTTTTACGAATTTATTCATAAGTTTTTTCTCCGTTTTAAATATTTTTACTGATTATTTTACATGTTTAGCAATATTTTGTGCGATACTTGCTAATTCTTCGTGAGAATAGTCGTGAGTTTCCCATTTTAATCCAAAACCTTCTTCGTGTTTGTAACGAGGAATTAAATGGATATGAGAGTGGAAGACACTTTGGAAAGCAACTTCTCCATTATTATTTAAAATATTAACTCCTTTTACTTCAGGGTTCATTGCTTTTAAAGCACGAGCGATTTTTGGAATTCTACTAAATACGGCTGCAGCTAATTCTTCATCATATTCAAAAATATCTTTTACGTGTTTTTTTGGAACGACTAATGTATGACCAGGTGTTACTTGTCCTAAGTCTAAAAAGGCAATCACAACTTCATCTTCGTAGACAATGTGTGCCGGAATTTCTTTAGAAATAATTTTATCAAAAATACAATCTGACATAATAAAAAACCTCCTAGATGTTTATAGTCAAATCGTACCACGAGAGTTGGTAGAATGCAATGTAACGATTCATTTTTTCTTTAAATGAAAGTTTCTAGGAACTAGACTGAATTTTTGATATAATAATGCTAAATTGTGTAGGATTGGAGAAAGTTATGACATTAAAAGTAGATCATATAACAGCTGGTTATACTCAAGTTCCTGTCATTAAAGAAGTTTCTTTTGAAGTACAATCAGGAGAAATTTGTGGACTCATTGGGTTAAATGGGGCAGGAAAAAGTACAACAATTAAATGTATTACAAATTATATTCAACCATTTTCAGGGAAGATTTCGATTCAAGGGCATACTGCTGAGGAAAGTGTCAGAGATTATCGAAAATTGATTGCAGTGATTCCGGAGACGCCTGTTTTATATGAAGAATTAACCTTTAGAGAGCATATCGAATTAACAGCTCGTGCGTATCAACAAGATACGCCAGAAACAATGCATCGTGCGATGGAATTAGTAGAGCAATTTCGTTTAACAAAACAATTAGATTGGTTCCCTGCTTATTTTTCTAAAGGAATGAAGCAAAAGGTACTCATTGTTTGTGCCTTAATGTTAGACGTTCCGTTATATGTGGTCGATGAACCATTTTTAGGATTAGATCCATTAGGAATTCGTACATTATTAAATGTTTTAAAAGAGAAAAAAGAATCAGGTGCTGCAATCTTAATGTCTACGCATGTGCTAGATACTGCAGAAAAATATTGTGATCGTTTCATTGTATTACATGATGGATTGGTTCAAGCACAAGGAGATTTAGAAACGCTTAAAGGAGAAGTTCAAATTGATGAAACTTCATTAGAAGACGTGTATTTTGCATTAACAATGAATACAGGTGATCATCATGAATAGTGAACAATTGTGGGGAAGTCGTTTTAAGACTTATCAGAAAAAAGTAATGAAATATGCCAAATATATGATGAATGATCATTTTATGATTGTGTTTTTTTTCTTATTTGGTTTTCTATTGTTTCAATATTCAACTTGGTTAAAAACGATTCGTATTTTAGAATGGCCGTTGATATTATTTATCAGTTTATTATTAGCTGTTTTTCCATTGTTTGGTGAAATTGCTACTTATGTGGAAGAGGCTGATGTCCACTTTTTAAGTGTCATTGGTGAAGATTTTAAACCTTATTTTAAACGTGCGATTCGTTATAGTTGGATTTTTCCATTAGTGTTGAATGGTATTGCAACAATTTTTGTGTTGCCAATTTTTATGCAAGCATATGGAAATGGAACAATTCCATTCATAGATATTTTTGTAACGCTATTATCACTAAAAGGATTCCATTTTATGATTCAAAAATCAATTTTTGAAGGAAAGTTACCGAAAAATTCTTTTTATAATGTAGCACTATATTTAGTGAATAGTATTTGTTTATTTGGAATTCTTTCTTTTATTCCAAAAGTGTTTTCTTTATCGATGACACAAGTCTTGGCAGTTCTTGCATTTGGACTTTATCGTTTTGCGTCTGCTAAACCGGTACATTTTCAGTGGAATGAAATGATTCAAAACGAACAAGCACGTCAACAAAGAATTTTCCGAGTGATTGCTTTATTTGTAGATGTACCATTTTTAAAGAAACATCAAGCTAAACGTAATCAATCATTAGATATTTTTGTTAAACACCTAACACCGAATCGGATTCACCCATATCGTTACTTATTAGTTCGAACAGCTTTAAGAAGTTCCAATTATGCTACGGTTTTACTTCAAATGATTATCGTAACAGTTTTGTTATCATTTGCTAGTTCGATTTGGTATTGGATAATGGTAATTCAGTCGATTATGATAGTAGTGATTTGTTTCCAATTTGCTTCTTTATATCAACATCCAAAAGCTCATTCGATTTATATTCATTCCTTATATGAACCAACGGAAATGATGGATGATTTTATTGGAGTCGTTTTACAATTGGTACTTGGATCAAGTGTGATTATTAGCATATTAACAGCTTTAGTTTCAAAAAATATTTTTGTATTGGCAGGACTTGTATGGTATCCTCTGCTGTCAGCTGCTTTCTTATACGGGTATTTAAAACCACGTTTAAATCGTAAAAAGAAAAGACGTTAAAAAAGAAATAGAATTTTACCTATTGTTAGGGTATCATACATTTGTGACAAAAAAGAATAAAAAAAAGAGAACCAATGT
>NZ_CAUPZT010000007.1:0-47465 GCF_963515615.1 uncultured Granulicatella sp.
AGCATCGTATTCATCTTCTAGAGCTTCAAGAGTTTTGGTGCGGATAAGTTCCGATAGGGAAACTACTTCAAACTTAGCCATTGCTTTCATAAATCTTTTATCAGCTTCAGAAACTTTTAATGTAATAGTAGTCATCTTTTATACTCCCTTTTCTAAGGGTAACACCATTGTATTACTTTTTAGGTATTCAGTCCATTTAAAAAGAACATCTTCTCTTGTTTTTTATATTGAATGTTTAACTTCCATTTTTTACGTAACAAATTTAAAGTAAAAAGAACTTTTCTCCGTGGCCAAAGTAAAATTAGCTTGAAAAGCTAATTTTACAGGAAACTTTGAGACCGTGGCTCAAAGTTTAGGCATGAGACTCGCAAAGCGAGGCTGCTGCCGTCCTAGCTACTTTTAGAAAAGTTCTTTTTACTTTAAACGCCATTAATGATCTCTAAACAAAAGTACACATTTATTATCCTTCAAAAATAAATATGATTTAAATCATTTAAAGATATCTATCGAATCATACTCAATATCTTCTAATTCTTGCTTACGATGTGTTATCATAATAACCATTGTATTTTCTAATTTAGATAAACTATTTAAAATCATTTTCGAACTGGCAATATCTATACTTGAAAAACTTTCATCTAATAAAATGATAGGATTTGGATTAACTAATAACCTTGCAATCGCAATCTTTTGCTTTTCTCCACCTGACAAATCATTTATATTTTTAGTTAAATCAATATTTAATTGCCTAATAATTTCCTTAAAATTATCTGACTCTTCTTTTCCTAATAAAATATTCTCCTTGATACTTGTATCAAACATATAACCTTGTTGTCTTAAATAACTAAATAAGTTATCTGTATTGTATTGTGTAATATTATCCCCATCAATCAAAATGGTACCTTTTTTTGGTTCTAATTGCTGTAATAATAACTTGAAAAGTGTGGACTTTCCTTTACCAGAAGCCCCATTCAATACATACCATTTTCCTTTATCTAATTGTAAATTAACATTGCTAAATAATACATGATCTGTTGAATAACCAAATTCTAAATTTGAAATAGTAATATTATCCCACGATAATATTACTGGTTTTTCAATAGTTTTATCATCACTTGCTTCAACCTTATCAATTTTATCTAACAGTTGAACTGAAGAATGAATAATAGTCATATATTGATTAATCGCAGAAATTGAATCAAATAATTTCATTGCTAAATCAGTTGTAGTAAGAATTGCACCAACTAAAATTAACTGATTTATTATCAACAACCCTGTTACAAATATGACCGATAATTGACTGATTACATTCAATAGAAAAATAATAAATGTAACTTTACTCGTTTCTTTAGCAAGTAATACTCTACTATTCTTAATTTTAAATAACTCTTGACTAAAGGAATCCTGATAAAAATTTAATGCACCAAATTCTTTTAGAACATCAATTCCTGTTATCATATTATTAATTTTATTCAAGTAACTTTTATTTGCCTCAGCAACATGATTTCCTGCATTAGACACCATTTTTTTGGTCATTATCGGGATAAAATATAATACAATTGATAATGCAAGACTGACAATGAATAATAAATAATGGACGTAAAATAAAGCAATTAAAGATAAAATAGCACGCAACATAAATTTTATCATACCAAAAATACTTCTTAGTACTTTATTTTCAATCATATTTACATCATTTTGAAGAAATGACTCAATTTCCTTTTGTTCTTTACCGTTAATATAATTAGCTTTAATATTCCAAGAAGCATCTGACATATCACTACGCATCTTATTACATATGTTTTGAATAACAATTTCTTGATAAATTGTTTGATAGTAAGAAATGATTAAACTAATAATCCATAATCCCAAAATAATGAATACTTCAATCATGAATACCTTTACATTTTGTTGGATGAGATATTCGGCTACCTTTGTCATTCGTAAGGCAGCATAAACTTGTAAGCCAGATACAGTAAATAAACCTGCTATATTCAACAGAAATCCTAACATCTCTCTTCTTAAATATTTAATCATTTCTATCCTCCTTAAAAAAATGGGTCGTATTCTAACACGTAAAGCAATAAACAAGACTTTTACAGATTGTAGCAAGGTCGACAGCAGCCTCGCCTTGCGAGTCTCATGTCTAAACTTTGAGCCTTGGTCTCAAAGTTTCCCTGTAATATTAGCCAAAATGGCTAATATTACTACTGCTACAATAAAAGTCTTTCCTATTGCTTTACTTTTTATCTTCCAATGATTTTTAAATCAACCTTTAGAATTTTCTTTCATAAATTTTCCAGATAAAAATTTCTTACGTAACAAATTTAAAGTAAAAAGAACTTTTCTCCGTAGCCGAAGTAAAATTAGCTTCTCAAGATAATTTTACAGGAAATTTTGAGACCTTGGCTCAAAATTTAGGCATGAGACCGCAGGGCTGCTGTCGTCCTGGCTACTTTTTAGAAAAGTTCGGTTTACTTTAAATGCCTTAAGAGAAGTTTAAATAATATTACATTCCTTTTTTACGATAGCCTTTTACATAGTATTGGTTTTTCTCTTCATTAAACTCCAAAATTTCTACTAATGTATTCTGTTGTAGTTGTGAAAGTTTTTGTGCTTCGTAAACTTCTACCCATTCTTCATAATGGTCCATTTCTGCTTTCATTTGAGCTGCAAGAAATTCTCTCAATCGCTCAATATCTGTTGCATTTTCAGCAGACATTACTAACGAAGGATAAGCATTTGGTTGAAATTCTCCAACGATTAAATCAGATTTATTATAAATCGTCACCATTGGAATAGTTTCCATTTCTAAATCCTCAACTAAATCATGAACCGTTTTTTCATGCATTAAGAAATTCGGAGATGATGCATCAACTACGTGCACTAATAAATCAACATCCGCACTCTCTTCTAAAGTTGACTCAAATGCGTGAATTAAAGTCATTGGTAAATCTTGAATAAATCCAACGGTATCCGTTAATGTCACATCATAGTGATCGGCCAAATCAACTTTTCTTGTTAATGGATCTAAAGTTGCGAATAATTGATCCATCTGGTAAGTTCCTGCATCTGTTAATTGGTTTAGAATTGTTGATTTTCCAGCATTTGTATATCCAATTAATCCCATTCTAAAACCATTCGAACGATTTCTCTTCATTCTTGAACGTTGACGATGTAATTTCGTTTGTTCTAATTGTGCTTCAATATCTGAAATTTGTTTACGAATGTGTCGTTTATCCGTTTCTAATTGAGTTTCCCCTGGTCCTCTTGTCCCAATTCCCCCACCTTGTCTCGATAAGGCTGTACCTTGTCCTGATAAACGTGGTAATAAATAATTTAATTGAGCCAGTTGTACTTGAAGTTTTCCTTCTTTTGAACGAGCACGCATCGCAAAAATATCTAAAATTAATTGAACACGGTCAATAATTCGTGCATTAATCGTTTCATTTAGATTTTTCGTTTGAGAACCTGTTAAAGATTGGTAGAAAACAATTAAATCAATTTCTAATTCATCGACTAAATGACTAATTTCTTCTACTTTCCCTTTTCCAATCATTGTACGACCACTATAAGTTTCTCTTTTTTGAGTAACTGTTACAACAACTTCTCCTTGAGCGGTATCTACTAATTGCTTCATCTCTTCTAAAGCATATTGGAATTGCTCATCTGATTGTGTTGTTTGCACAGCAACAATCATGACTCTTTCTTTTGTGTTTTCCATTTATTCACTTCCCAGTAAAAACTGCTGACAATCTAAAATAACTTGAGCAATTGTATTAGGATTTTCTACTAAATCATACCAATGTACAGCTTCGAATCGGTTTCTAAACCATGTGAATTGTCGTTTGGCATATCGTCTAGAGTTTTGTTGAATTTTTTGAATGGTAGCTTCTTTTGATAATTGACCCTCAAAATAATCCACCCATTCTTTGTACCCAATTCCTCGAATCGATTGAACATCTAATCCTTTTACAGCATCATATAATTGTCTAGCTTCTTCTTCTAAACCATTTTGCATCATCATTTCTACTCTTGTATCAATTCTTTCATAAAGGACTGCTCTATCCGTTGATAATCCGATAATATAGGCATCAAAAATAGCTTCTTTTTGTTGTTGGTCATTAGCTGAGAATGGTTTCCCGCTTGCATGAGTAACCTCTAATGCTCGAATGACTCTTCTTGTATTGTTTGGATGAATAGTTTCAGCACTGACCGGATCAACTACTTTTAATTGTTCCCACATAGCCTGAGGTCCAATTTCTTCTAACTCTTTTTCCTTTTCTAGTCGATAAATTGGATCGTTAGAATCTTCACCACTAAAATGAAAATCAAATAATAAACCTTCAATATACAGTCCAGTTCCTCCAACAATAATTGGAATTTTTCCACGACTTGCAATGTCTTGAATCGTTTCTCTTGCCATTTGTTTGAAATCACTAGCAGTATACTCTTCTTTCACATCACAGATGTCTAATAAGTAATGAGGAATTCCAAGTGATTCTTCAGGAGTTACTTTAGCTGTTCCTATATCCAATGTTTTATAAACTTGCATCGAATCCCCATTAATGATTTCTCCATTTAATTGTTGTGCTAATTCGATACTAAGAGCTGTTTTCCCAACACCAGTTGGACCAACAATAACAATGATTTTTTGTTTGTCTACCATATTACTCCTTTATTTCACCTCGAAGATCTAGTGCTTTTTGCGGACAATCTGTAAAAATTGCTTCTACATGAAGCTCAAAACAATGGTTCATCTCTTCTTCTTGATTGACTGTCCATACACGTTTTGGATACTGTGAATGAATCTCAAAAGCTTCTTTTAATAAGCGATAGTCCGGATGAACAGCTTCAAACTTCACTTCTTCAAATACAAAATTTGCCATTTCTACCGATTCATATAAAAAGGCAATTTCTTGATTTGGTCGTAATTGTTTCATTTGAATAATGCTTCTCGGATTAAAACTAGAATAAATAATCGCAAAATTTGGTTGCATTTTTTCTTGTAATGCCACACATTTTTCAACAATTCCGGCATATTCAATTTGATCCGTTTTTAATTCAATATTTAATTCACCTTTGAAATTCAATTCCTTTAACAACTGAAAAACTTCTTCCAATGTCGGAATTTTTTCTCCAGTAAATGATTCATGAAACCAACTTCCTGCATCTAATGCTTGAATTTCTTCTACTGTTAAATCTTGAATGAAACCACTACCATTCGTCGTACGATCCACTGTTTCATCATGAATCACGACTAATTCTCCATCTTTTGAAACATGAACATCTAATTCAATCCCATCACTATGAACACGTACTGCCTCTTGAAAAGCAGCTAATGTATTTTCTGGATGAGTTCCTCTACTTCCTCTATGTGCAAAAATTTTAGTCATTTGCAATCACCTGTTTCTTTTGAACTTTATTTTGTTGACGAATCTTCCCAGACAATGCAATCAATTCTGCTGCATGTTGTTTGGTTAATGCTGTCATTTCTTCTCCAGACAACATACGACCAATTTCTTCGATACGTTTGTCTTCTTCTAATGTTGTTAGAGTCGTGCGTGTACGCTCATCTTTTTCCATTTTTTCAATAAAAATATGAACTCCCGCAATACTTGCCACCTGTGGTAAATGAGTAATACATAATACTTGGGCAAATTCAGAAATATAATGCATTTTATTCGCAATTGCTTGAGCTACTCGTCCACTAACTCCTGTATCTACCTCATCAAATACAATCGTTCCCACTCCATGCTTACGCACAAAGATCGTTTTCATGGCAAGTGTAATTCTAGATAATTCCCCACCAGATACAATCTTTTGTAATGGTTTAACAGGTTCACCTTTGTTTGTTGAAATATAGAAGTATACTTCATCCATCCCTGTTTCAAGTAATTGTTCACTTGGTAAGACACGAATTTCAAAAATAGCTTGTTCCATATACAATTCATGTAACTGTGTTTCTATTTTTTCCGCTAATTCAAGTGCGATTTCTTGTCTTTGTTTTGTCAATTCATCTGCCACTTGTTTTGCTTTTTGTTCGATTTGTGCTTTTTCTTGAATTAAAGTTTCGATAATACTTTCTTTATTTTCAATTTGATTTAATTGAGCTTGTGCTTGTGCTTGGAACTCTAATATTTCTTCTGCATTATCTCCATACTTCCGTTTTAACTGATAATAAACATCTAAACGTTCTTCTATATAGGCTAATCGTTCTTCATCATATTCTGCATGATCTAATTCATGACTCATATGAGAAACAGCATCTTGTAATTGATAATAAGATTCTTGTAATTGTTGATACAATTGTTGGTAATTTTCTCCAATTCCTTGTAAAAATCCTATTTCTTGAGAAGCTTGACTAATGGCATCTACTGCAGAATATTCTTCCGTTTGTAACATAGATAAAGCAGACATTAAGTGTTCTTGAATTTTTTGGAAATGAGTGAAATATTCTTTTTCTTGAACTAATTCTTCCTCTTCTCCCATATAAATATTTGATAATTCAATTTCTTCTACTTGAAATTTTAATAAATCAATTTTTTGTGCATCTTCTTTTTCAGCAGTTTGTAACTTTCTTAATTGCTCTTGAATACTACAAAAATGTTCATAATACCTACGATAGTCATCTTTTAACGGTTGCAACTTTTGTCCTGCATAGGCATCTAAAAGACTTAAATGATGCTCTTCGTTTAATAATAAGAAATGTTCATTTTGCCCATGAATATCAATCAAATAAGGACCAACTTGTTTTAATAATGAAACTGTAACCATTTGTCCATTAATGCGACAAGTCGATTTACCTGTTTGATATAATTCACGTTGAATCATGATTTCATCATTTTCAATTTCAATGCCTAATGCTTCGATGTTTCTTTTTGTCTCTTCTGAATCAATGGTAAAAACTGCTTGAATTGTCGCTTTTTCACTGCCATATCGAATCATTTCTAAACTAGCACGTTCTCCAGCGAGTAATCCTACTGCATCAATAATAATTGATTTACCTGCACCTGTTTCACCAGTTAATACCGTCATGCCTTTTTCAAATTGGCAGCGAACTTCTTCAATAATTGCAAAATTTTTAATAAACAATTCTTGAATCATCGTTCCACCTCTATTTTAGATTTTTTAATTGTTGATGTGCTTCTTTCACAACTGCTTGAATACCAGTCTTCCAATCATAAGAAGAAGCAACTGTTTCATGTAATTGCAGATGTGCTAAAAACTCAATATTTCCACTTCCTCCCGTAATTGGAGAGAAGGTTAGCTGATTTACAGAAAAACCAATTTGTTCGCAGTATTCTAGAATTTCTTCTAATACATCTTGATGAACTTTTGGATCACTAACGATCCCTTTTTTTCCAATACGTTCTCTTCCAGCTTCAAACTGTGGTTTAATCAGTACAAGAACGTCCCCATCCATCTCTAAAATATCTTTTAATGGTGGTAGAATTAATTTTAATGAAATAAATGAAACATCAATCGATGCCACTTGAGGTTTTCCTTTTGTAAAATCTTCAGGCTTACTAAATCGGAAATTCACTCTTTCCATGACTTCTACTCGTTCATCTTGTCTTAATTTATAATCTAATTGATTATATCCAACATCTAATGCATAGCTTAATACAGCACCATGTTGTAGAGCAGCATCTGTAAATCCTCCTGTTGAAGCGCCAATATCAAGTAAAATCTTACCTTCCACACTTACATCAAAAGTTGCGAGTGCTTTTTCTAATTTCAATCCACCTCTTGAAACGTAGCGAAGGGTTTCTCCTTTGATATAAAGTTCAGTTGTAATTGGAATTTTTTCGCCAGGTTTATCATAGCGAATATGTTTCACAGCATCGACAATTTGCCCTGCCATGACAAGTCTTTTCGCTTTTTCCCTAGAATCTGTCAATCCTTGTTGTACGACTAGAAGGTCTACTCGTTCTTTTTCCATTCTTTCTCCTTTAAATCTCTACATATGATAGAATTTTTATAAATATTTCTTGTACTTGTCTTTGAACCGTTGTTTCATTTGGAATAGATAGAATCGCTTGTTTTGCCTGGTTAATTTCTTGTTCTAAGGCAAGTTTTGCTCCATCAATTCCTAAAATGCTAGGATACGTATTTTTTTCTAATGCTGCATCTTGTCCAGTGACCTTACCTGTTTTTTCTGAATTCCAGCAAACATCTTGTAAGTCATTTTGAATTTGAAAAGCTAAGCCAAAATGCAAGCCAAATTTTAAAAGAGCTTCTTCATAAGGTGTTGCAAACTCTAATACGAGTAAGCCTAAACGAATCGCAGCTAATAATAATTGTCCTGTTTTATCTGCATGAATTTGTTTGAGTTGCTCTAATGTAATTTCTTGATGTTCACTTGCAATATCTCTCATTTGACCTGTAATCATACCACTAGCTCCAGAAGCTGAGCCTAATACTTGCATGGCACGAACTTTTTTTGCATCCGATAATTGACATTGAGCTAATTCTTCAAATGCAAGTGTTAGTAAAGCATCCCCTGCTAAAATAGCAGTTGCTTCATCAAATTTCTTATGAACCGTTAACTTGCCACGACGATAATCGTCATTATCCATTCCTGGTAAGTCATCATGAATTAATGAATACGTATGAATCATTTCTAAAGAAGCTGCTACCGGTAACACTTTTTGAAGTTCTACTTCTTCTAAATGACTGATTAACAGTACTAATAATGGACGGATTCTCTTTCCTCCACTACTACAAGCATATAGCATAGCTTCTTTCAATCTTGTTGAAATATTTGGAATTTTATCTATTCGAGTTAATAAATAGTTCTCTATTTCTTGTTGCCAATATGAAATCATTTCACTCATGAGTTACTCCACTAATCTTCTTTTACAACAATCATTTTGCTGACTGTTTCTTCTGCTTTTGTTAATGTTTCATTACAATATTGACTTAAAGCCATTCCTTCTTGAAATTTAGCAATGGCTTCATCTAAAGGAACATCTCCTCTTTCCAATTGCTGTACAATTTGTTCTAATTCACTCATTGCTTCTTCAAATTTTTTCTCTTTCTTTACCATAGTTGATTTCCTTTCTCTACAGAAGTCACTTTAGAACGAACTGTTCCATCGACTAATTGAATCGTTAATTCTTGATTTACTTCTAACTGGTCAACACTTTTAATAATTGTTTCCTCTTGTTGCAAAATCCCATACCCACGATTCATAATTTTTAATGGACTTAATAAGTCTAATTGTTGAATCGCTCTTTGAAATTGTTGTTTTTTATCCTTCATCAATTGACCTTGTGCTTGTTCTAATCGTTTTGCTAAATATTGGAGTGCTTGTTTTTCCGTTTGCACTCTTCTACTTGGTGAACCTAATTCTAAACGATGTTGATTTTTTACTAATTGTTGACGTTTGTGCTGAACACTTTGTTGCATCATTTGCTGCAATCGCATTTCTAATTGATCCACTCGTTGTTGATAGACTTGATAAATCCTTTCTGGATTTTGGAAAATACTTGCATTCGCTAATGCTTGCATTCTTTCTCGTTTGATTTGTAATTGTCGAGATAACGCTTGTTCCAGACGTGTCTGCAAATTTCTCAATTGTTGATGAATTTCCATTAAAACAGGCGTTGCAA
Source organism: uncultured Granulicatella sp. (assembly GCF_963515615.1). Lineage (GTDB taxonomy): Bacteria > Bacillota > Bacilli > Lactobacillales > Aerococcaceae > Granulicatella. Next base: position 9,618 of record NZ_CAUPZT010000007.1, read on the forward strand.
TTTCTGCAGCAGCTGTTGGAGTGGCAGCTCTCATATCCGACACAAAGTCAATTAAAGTTGTATCTGTTTCATGCCCTACACTTGAAATAACTGGAATCGACAACTCAGCGACTCTTCTTACAACAGGCTCCTCATTAAACGCCCACAAGTCCTCAATCGATCCACCACCACGTCCAATAATGACAACATCATAATCTTCTTGTTCTACTAAGTCTAAATTTTTCAAAATACTATTGACTGCATGAACTCCTTGTACAACTGTTGGATATAAGACTAATTGAACAATAGGAAATCTTCGAGCCACCGTTGTTTGAATATCTTGAATAACCGCACCTGATTCACTCGTTAAAATCGCAATTTTTTTAGGGAATTGAGGGATTGGCTTTTTAGGAAGAGAAAATAAACCTTCAGCTTCTAATTTCTTTTTCAATTGTTCATAGGCTAAATAAAGAGCCCCAACTCCATCCGGTTCCATATGTTCAATATTAATTTGGTACTGTCCTGATTTTTCAAAAACGGAAACTTTACCAATCACTAATACTTTCATCCCTTCTTCAGGGCGGAATTGAATCTTTTTAAAGGCAGATTGAAACATTGTTGCTGAAATAATCGCCTGTTCATCTTTTAAACTAAAATATTGGTGAGTTGGACGTAAACGAAAATTTGAAATTTCCCCTGTTAGATAAACTCTTCCAAGATGAGGGTCTTTATCAAATTTATATTTAATATATTTCGTTAATGCCGAGACTGTTACATATTCTTCACTCATGAATGTTTACCCTCTTACATGCATTAAGATACGTCTGTTCTAATAACATAGCAATCGTCATTGGACCAACTCCTCCTGGTACTGGAGTAATGGCACTTGCTTGATCTTTAACACCATCAAAATCTACATCTCCAACGAGTTTACCAGATTCTAATCGGTTAATGCCCACATCAATAATGACCGCACCTTTTTTTACATGTTCTTTCAAAACTAAATTTGGTTTTCCAACCGCACTAATAATAATATCGGCACGAGCGATTTGTTTCTCTAAATCTTTTGTTCGACTATGACAAACAGTTACAGTTGCTCCACGATTTAAGCCTAATAAAGCCATTGGACGACCAACAATCGTACTTTGTCCAATGACAACCATTTCTTTTCCAGTAAGATCAATTTCATACTCTTCTAATAATCGAATAATTCCTTTTGGGGTACACGGGACAATACTTTCATCTTTTTGAAGTAATTTTCCTAAATTTACAGGATGGAAGCCGTCTACATCTTTTTCGGGAATAATGGCTTCTAATACGGTCTGGCTATCAATCTGTTTTGGTAATGGTAATTGAACTAAAATTCCATGAATAGCGTCATCTTCATTTAGTGTTTTAATTTTTTCTAATAACTCTTCTTGAGTAGTAGTCTCAGGTAATCTTTCAACAACCGAATGAAAGCCCACTTCATTTGCAGCACGTTCTTTATTTCGTACATAAATTTGACTAGCAGGATCTTCTCCTACTAATAATACGACTAAGCCGGGTTTTACTGCCTGTTCTTCTACTTTTTGTTTCAATTCTTGACGAATTTTTAAGGCTAAACTTTTACCATCTAATACAATCGTCATTTACTCACTCCTTTAAATAAAAAATTGAGCAAAAAGTGTTCCTGGAAGCAAATCATTGCTTCGGAGCGCCTTCTTGCTCAACCTCCTATACTGACTTACCCTTCAACAAAGTTTGATAAGACACCATTAATAAATTTCGCTGATTTTTCATCACTATATAATTTTGCAATTTCAATTGCTTCATTCAATGCAACTGTTTGAGGAACTTCCAATTCAGGTGAACGCATTTCGCAAACTGCTACACGCATAATCATTAAATCTAAGCGAACAATCCGATTTAATTCCCATCCTTTTAAATGTGAGGAAATTAAAGCATCAATCTCTTCTAACTGGTTTTGAACCCCTTGGATTAAATCTAATGAATAATGAATTTCTGGAAACTCATCTAATAACGCTTCATTAGAATATACTTCTTCATCAAATGATTGTTCATCATGCAATACATCTAACGCTAAGCGAACAGCATCAAATTCTGATAAATCTTTACAAATATCCATTTGATACAAAGCTTGAATAGCAATAATACGTAGTGCACGTCTTTTTAATGGGTTACGACTCACTCTTCATCCCCCAATTCGAAAAATTCTGAATCAACATTTTTTGCTGGAATAATTGTTTGAACATGAATATTTACTTGAGAAATTTCTAATTCACAACTAAATAATAATTGTTCTTTAATTTTATTTTGTAATAATAATGCTAATTTTGGAATAGATACTCCATAATCAACATTACCGTACACATCAAGAATAAATTCACCTTGTTCTTGGGTTAAATAAGCACCTTTAGCTAGTTCTTCACGGCCAAAAAGTGTATTCACACTTGTCTTAATAATTCCTGATAAAGGATGGAATCCTTCCACTTTAGAAGCAACAATTCCTGCAATGCTCTCAATCACTTCAGGGGCAATTTCAATAGCACCTAAAACGGCTGTTTGATTTGAATATTTTTCCATAATGAACCTCCTTTTACAAAGATTCTGAATCGCTATCTAACTCAATGAGCATCACGAATCATGATCTTCACTCTCTTCTACAGTTTACCATGATTTTTGTTCTATCACAACTCACAAGGTAGTATCTTATAAAATAATCAATTCGCGTGGAACTTGTTGAATCACTTCTCCACCAGTTGGTGTAATAATAATATCATCTTCAATACGAACACCACCAACACCTGGAATATAAATTCCTGGTTCATTTGTAATCACATTCCCTGGAACAAATGCTTGAGTTGCTAAACGACTTACATTTGGTGCTTCATGAATTTCTAAACCAATTCCATGACCAGTTGAGTGCGTGAAGTATTCGCCATATCCTTTACTTGCAATATAGTCACGAGCAATTTTATCTAATTCTACCCCAGTTTTACCTGGTCCTGCTGCTGCACTTACTAATAATTGAGCTTGTAATACAACATCATGAATTTCTTTTAATTGATCTATTGGTTCCCCTACAGCAATTGTACGAGTCATATCAGAAACATACCCTTGATAGTAACATCCAAAGTCTAATGTTACTAAATCACCCGTTTCGATTAATTTTTCACTAGCAACACCATGTGGCATTGAAGAACGCACACCACTTGCAATAATCGTATCAAATGAAACGCCAGATGCGCCTTGTTTTCTCATGAAGAAATCTAATTCATTGGCCACTTCAATTTCACTCATTCCAGCTTTTAGTACATTTAAAATATGTAAAAAGGCTGCATCAGAAATCGAACAAGCTTTACGAATCGTTTGAATTTCTACTTCATCTTTAATTTCACGAATTTTTTCTACTAATCCTTGAGTTGGAACTAAATTTGTATCAAATTCATCTTCAAAAACTTCTAGCATAGAAACAGATAAGTGGTCTGCTTCAAACCCAACATGTTTTAATCCATGTTTTTCTATTAATTCACGGAATACACCTAACCAACCTGTTTTATGTTCAATCACTGTAAATCCTTGTGCTTGTTTTTGAGCTTGTTGAGTATATCGAGCATCTGTTACAAAATATGCTTCATTTAATGTAATTAATGAAAAACCTGTTGTACCTGTAAAATTCGCTAAGTAACGTAAATTATATGGACTATAAACAATCAATCCATCAATTTCTAAATCCTTCATCGCATTTCTTACTTTTTCAACTCTAATCATATAATCACCTTCCAAAATCTTTTGTGTAACCTAGTATAACAAAAAAACTCAATAATATATATGATTTTTAAGAAAAAAATAAACTTTTTAGGTTTACCTAAATTTAATTCACTTCAATAAAAAACAACTACAACAAAATGTCATAGTTGTCCTGTATTATTTTAAAATTTTCTAAATCTTTCTAAGCGTTGGCTTACTAATTCTTCTTTTGATTTTGTCCGCCATTCTTTTAAAGATTCCAATAAAGATGTTTGAAGATCTGCCGCAATTTTTTTAAACGAACGGTTTTTCTCTAAAATAATTTTATCGACAATTCCTTCTTCGAGTAATTCCTTACTTGTAAACTTCATTAATTCACTTGCTTGTTCTGCTTTGGTACTATCCTTCCACAAAATCGAAGCAAATCCTTCTGGAGATAAGATTGAATAAATGGCATATTCCATCATCCAAACTTCATTAGCAACAGCTAATGCAATGGCTCCTCCACTTCCGCCTTCACCCATTAAAATGGCAATAACCGGAACGGTTAAATGACTCATCTCTTGAAGATTTTTGGCAATGGCTTCCCCAATCCCTCTATCTTCAGCGCTTTTACCACAAAAAGCTCCAGCAGTATTAATCATCGTAATAATTGGTCGATTAAATTTTTCAGCCTGTTTCATCAGTCTTAAACTTTTTCGATAGCCTTCTGGATGAACTTGTCCAAAATTACGCTCAATATTTTCTTTTAACGTATGACCTTTTTGCATTCCAATAACTGTAACTGGAATCTCTTTTAAACGAGCAATACCACCAATAATGGCAGCATCATCTGCAAAAAAACGATCTCCTTTTAATTCAATAAAGTCATCAAAAATTTCGTCAATCCATTCTTTAGTAGTTGCACGGTTTATATCACGTGCTTTTTGGACGATTTTCATTGGTTTCATCTGAATTCCTCCTCTAAAGAATGTAGACTTAGAATAGTTTTTAATGTTTCCTTTAACTGAGTACGATGAATAATGGCATCAATAAATCCATTTGCCTGTACAGTTTCAGCTTGTTGGAAATCATCCGGTAACTTTTCTTTCATCGTTTGTTCAATAACACGTTTACCAGCAAAACCTACGATAGCTTTCGGTTCACTAATAATAATATCCCCTTGCATCGCAAAACTTGCTGTGACACCACCGGTTGTAGGATCTGTTAATACCGTGATGTATAATAATCCTGCTAAGTGATGTGCTTGAACTGCTGCACTAATTTTTGCCATTTGCATTAAAGAAAAAATTCCTTCTTGCATTCTAGCTCCTCCTGAAGCTGTACAAACAATAATTGGAAGCTTTCTCTTTATTGCTTCTTCAAAGGCTAGAGTCAATTTTTCACCAACGACTTGTCCCATTGAACCCATCATAAAATAAGGATTCATAATCGCTAAAACAAAGGGAAACTGACTAATTTTTGCAAGCCCAACCGTTACAGCTTCTTGTTCTCCTGTTGTTTGTCTAGCTTTTTTCTGTTTCAAATCATACCCTGGAAACTCAACGGGTACTTTTACCTTTGTATCAACAAACCATTCTTCAAACTCATCTGTCATAAAAGCAATTCTTTGCTTTGGTGTTAATCTAAAATGATAATCACAATTTGGACAAATTTGAAATTCCCCAATATCATCCAAATAAACTGTTTTTTGACATTGAGGGCATTGAATCCATTTTCCATCGGGAATCATTGGAGCTTTTTCAGATTCTACTACATCAACAGGATTCTGTTTTAATGAAATATAAGGACGTTTTTTAAATAAACCCATCTAATCACCCCTTTATGGACGAGACTCATGAAACCACTCTGGTAAGAATTTTTCTTCTACAACATTTGTCGTATAATCTCCTCTTTCAAAGAAAGGTGTTACTAATAAATCTTGTAAAAATTCTTTATTTGTCTCTACGCCTTCAACTACTAATTCTTGAAGAACTCGTTGCATTTTTGAAATGGCCTGAGTTCGACTTGGTGCATGTACAATTAATTTTGATAACATGGAATCATAAAATGGTGGAATTTTATATCCAGAATATAAGGCAGATTCAATTCTTACACCTAAACCTCCATTTGGTTGATGTAAAACTTCAATCTTACCTGGAGAAGGTCTAAAGTTTTCTCTTGGGCATTCTGCATTTAAACGACATTCGATTGAGTGTCCTTTAATATGAATGTCATCTTGAGTAAAGCTTAATTTTTCCCCATAAGCTACTTTTAATTGCCATTCTACTAAATCAATTCCTGTAATCATTTCTGTAATAGGATGTTCCACTTGAATACGAGTATTCATTTCCATAAAGTAGAAATTTTTATCCTCATCTACTAAAAATTCAATCGTACCCGCATTTTCATAACCTACTGATGTTGCAGCTAACACGGCTGCTTGCCCCATTTTTTTACGTAATTCATTATCTAAATAAGGACTTGGTGCTTCTTCAATGATTTTTTGATTTTTTCGTTGTAAAGAACAATCACGTTCTCCTAAATGAACAACATTACCATGAGAATCTGCTAAAATTTGAAACTCAATATGTTTGGCAGGATAAATGATACGCTCAATATACACTTCTTCATTTCCAAATCCTTGAAGAGCTTCTTGTTGAGCAGCAAGAAATTGTTTTTCAAATTCATCAATTGTTTGAACTTTACGAATTCCTTTTCCTCCACCACCTGCAACAGCTTTAATTAAAAGAGGGAATCCAATTTTTTCTGCAATTTTCAAGCCTTCTTCCACTGTAGGAACAACCCCATCACTACCTGGTATAACGGGAACTCCTGCTTTCATCATTTGTTTACGAGCTTGTGCCTTATCCCCCATCATTTGAATAACATGTGCGCTAGGTCCAATAAATTTTACTTGACATTCCTCACACATTTTTGCAAATTTAGGATTTTCTGATAAAAAACCAAAACCTGGATGAATCGCTTGTGATCCAGTTAATACAGCTGCACTTAAAATATTTTCAACATTTAAATAAGATTCTTTACTAATATTTTTACCAATACATACTGCATAATCTGCTAACTGCACATGTAATGCTTCAGAATCAGCCTGAGAATAAACTGCTACTGTTTCAATTTGAAGCTCTCTACAAGCACGGATTAGGCGACAAGCAATTTCTCCACGATTCGCAATTAAAATTCTTTTAAACATAACTTACCTACCAATAATAAAGGTTAACTCCGCTTCACAAACAACTTTACCATCTACAAAGGCTTTTGCTTTACCAATTCCTGCATATTCTTTTAGCTTAAGAATGTCCACTTGAAGTGTTAAAACATCACCCGGTGTTACTTTTTTTCTAAATTTTACGTGATTTAATCCGCCTAAATAAGCTGTTTTTCCTTTAAAACTTTCTAATGATAATAATGGAATTGATCCAGCTTGTGCTAGAGCTTCCACAATTAAAACTCCTGGTAATACAGGTTCTCCTGGGAAATGTCCTTGAAAAACATGCTCATTATACGTTACATTTTTAGTAGCCACTACGTGCTCACCTGGAATTAATTCTTCAACTCGGTCAATATATAAAATCGGAAAACGATTTGGAATTAATTTCATTACATCTGTTACTGTCATTACACTCATGATGAACCTCCTAAATTTTCTTTAAAGCAAATAATTCTTGCCCATAATCTACCATTTGTCCATTTTCAACAAGTATTTCAACTACTTCACCTGAAAAATCTGCAGTAATTTCATTCATAATTTTCATAGCTTCGATAATACATACTGGTTGTCCAACTTGAACTTTATCTTGTACTTGTACAAAAGTAGGATCATCTGGAGAAGGTGCTAAATACACAATCCCCACAATTGGACTTTTAATATACTGTAAATCTTCTTTTGCAACTGTTTCTTGAACTTCCGGAGCTTTCGCAACTACCGTTTCAGAAACAATTTCTTTTGTAGGTACTACTGCCGCCGGCTTCTCTTCAATAGCTTCAGTAACTTTTTTAGAACCACTTACTGGATAATTTTCACGTTTAGAAAGTTGAAGATCTACTCCCTCTTGTTGTAAATGTAATTCCATTAAACTTGAACTATCGAATAATGAAACAATGGCTTTTAAATCCTCTATATTCATACATTACCCTTTCCACTTTTTAAAGCATAATACTGCATTATGTCCACCAAATCCTAGTGAATTACTAATGGCAACATTTACTTCCTTTGCTATCCCCGTTTGAGCTGTAACATTTACAGAACATGCTTCATCTTGTTCTTTTACATTAATAGTTGGCGGAATAAAGTCTTCTCCAACTGCTTTGATACAAGCAATCGCTTCAATAGCTCCTGCTGCACCTAATAAATGTCCTGTCATTGATTTTGTACTTGAAACATGTACATGATCTGCTGCATCTTTTAAAGCATAGCGAATCGCTGTTACTTCAGAAGAATCATTTGCAGGAGTACTTGTTCCATGAGCATTAATATAATCTACATCACTTGGAGATAATTGCGCTTCATCCAAAGCATGTAAAATAGCTTTTCCTGCACCACTACCATCTGGAGTAGGTGCTGTCATATGATAAGCATCAGCTGTTGCTCCATAACCAACGATTTCAGCATAAATCGTTGCGCCTCTCTTTTGAGCATGTTCTAAACTTTCTAATACAACAACTCCTGCTCCTTCTCCCATTACAAAACCATTACGGTTTTTATCAAATGGGATAGAAGCTGCATTTGGATCCTGACTATTACTTAATGCTGTTAAAGCAGCAAATCCAGCAATACCAATTTCACAAATCGTTGCTTCTGAACCACCAGCTAAAATCACATCAGAATATCCATGTTTAATATTTCTAAATGCTTCTCCAATCGCATGACTTCCACTTGCACATGCTGTTACAATTGAAGAACAAATTCCTCTAGCTCCAGTTTTCATTGAAATATTTCCAGCAACCATATTTCCAATTGTCATTGGTACAAATAATGGTGCAACTCTTGTAGGACCTTTTTCATGCATTTTAATAATTTGTTGTTCCATCGTTGGAAGACCTCCAATACCAGAACCAACAATTACTCCAAAACGATCAAAGTCTGTATTTTCTGTTGTAATCCCACTATTTTCAACGGCTTGTAACGCTGCAGCAATTCCATATTGGCAAAATAAATCCATACGTTTTGCTTCTTTACGGTCCATATATAAAGTAGGATCAAACCCTTTTACTTCTGCTGCTACATGAACATCAATATCTTTCGTATCAAATTTTGTAATGAAATCTATCCCATTCTTACCATTTTTCAATCCATCCCAGTAACTGGCAACATCATTTCCTAATGGCGTAATAGCCCCCATTCCTGTAATGACAACTCGATTCATGATTTTCCTCCTTTACATGTATAAACCACCGTTAATTTGTAGTACTTGTCCTGTCATATATTTCTGTTCTGCTAAATACAAACAAGCTTCAGCAATATCTTCTACTGTTCCAAATTTACGCATTGGAATTTGTTTTTCCCATTCCTTACGAATTTTTTCTGGAAGTGCTTGTGTCATTTCAGTATCAATATAGCCAGGTGCAATTGCATTGACCGTAATACCTCTTGATCCAATTTCTTTAGCTACTGATTTTGTTAGGCCAATAATCCCTGCTTTACTTGCAGCATAATTAACTTGACCAGCATTACCAGAAACACCAACAATACTTGTCATATTAATAATACTTCCTGATTTTTGACGTACCATGTATGGACTAGCAAAACGAATGAGATTAAAACATCCTTTTAAATTAATATCAATGACATCATCAAAATCTTCTTCTTTCATTTTTAACACTAATCCATCACGTGTAATCCCAGCATTATTGACTAATACATCAATTTTTGAAAACTTTTCAATCGTTTGTTCGACTAAATTTTCTGCAACTTCAAATTTTGAAATATCACCAACAACAGTTAGTACTTCTCCAGGATATGGAGTAAATAAATCTAATATTTCTTGACTAATTTCTGAAGTTGCATTGAGTACAATATTAGCTCCTTCTTTTGCAAAAGCTAATGCAATGCCTAATCCAATTCCTCTTCTACTTCCAGTTACAACGACTGTCTTATCGATAAATTTCATATACTCTCCTCTTTCATTCTACGTAATTCTTGTACTGTTTGATTCAATTGTTTGATTGATTCCGTTTGAAGTACAGTTACTTCGATTGAATGACTTTTGGCAATTTGTTTAATCATTTGAGATAAACTTTTTCCAGGTCCAATTTCTACAAACACTCGAATTCCTTGTTCTAACATCCATTCAACATTTTGTTTCCATTTAACTGAATGAGTGATTTGTTGTGTTAATATCTCTACTTCAATTGGAACGGAATGTGGTACTCCAGTTACATTACTTAATACTGAAATACTTGGTGTTTGAAACGGAATTGTTTGTACAAAGTCACTAAATTTTTCTGCTGCTGGAGTCATTAATTCTGTATGAAAAGCTCCACTTACTGGAAGAAGGACGGCACGTTTTGCCCCTTGTTCTTTTAATATTTCTACTGCTATTTCAACAGCATCCTTTTTTCCACCGATTACTAGTTGCCCTGGTGTATTATAATTTGCAGGCGATACTAATAATCCTTGTTGTTGTAATTCTTTACATACCTTTTCAATGACTTCATCTTCTAATCCCAAAATAGCAGCCATTGTACCAGCATTTTGATTAGCTGCCTCTTGCATCCATTCTCCTCGTTTTGAAACAAGCTTCAATGCTGATTCATAACTTAATGCACCACTTGCCATTAATGCACTATATTCCCCAAGAGATAGACCGGCAACGATATCTGGATGAAATCCTTCTTCTTCAAGAAATTGTAAAATAAGCTTAGAAACAAATAATAATAATGGCTGTGTATACTTTGTTTCGTGAAGTTTTGTAGAATGTTCATCTTCTAATAGTTCTAATACTGAAAAATCTAATACCTTTTGTGTTTGTTCTAATAAATTCTGACCCTTAGGATTTTCTAGAAATTCTAACCCCATTTGAGGTTTTTGACTTCCTTGTCCCGGGAAAATAAAAGCCGTTTTCATAAGCACTCCTTATATTTTGAAGTTCAAAATAAAATTTCCTTAAAAAATTAGAATCCAAAACGTTTCATTTGTTCTTGAATCGTTTTTTGAGATTCAACCATTAATTCATCAATAATTTCTTTACAAGTTTCTTCTTTTTGAATTAAACCAGCAATTTGACCTGCCATCATCGATCCCATTTGAGTGTCACCTTCGACAACAATTCGTCTTAAAGCTCCTTTTCCGATTTCTTCTAATCGCTCAAAATCAGGATTTTCTTTACTAGTTTCTTCTTTTTCTGCCTGTAAATAAATTTTTGTTAATTTATTTCGCAATACACGAACTGGATGTCCTGTGATTTGACCTGTAATAACAGTATCAATATCTTTTGCTTTAATCACTGCTTGTTTAAAATTATCATGTGCAGTAGATTCTTTTGCAACTAAGAATCTAGTTCCTAATTGTACTGCTTCAGCCCCTAACATAAAGGCAGCTGCCATTCCACGTCCATCTCCAATACCACCAGCAGCGATAACTGGAATAGTTACAGCATCGACAACTTGAGGTAATAATGCGATAGTTGTTGTTTTACCAATATGACCTCCAGCTTCCATCCCTTCGATAACAACAGCATCAGCTCCAGCTTTTTCCATACGTTTTGCTAAAGCAACAGAAGCCACTACTGGAATTACAGTAATACCTGCCGCTTTAAATTTATCCATATATTTCCCAGGATTTCCAGCTCCAGTACAAACAACTTTTACACCTGCTTTGCAAACTACATCGACAACTTCATCAACAAACGGACTTAATAACATAATATTCACACCATATGGTTTATCCGTTAATTGCTTCATTTCATCAATGAATCCTTGTACAACTGGACCAGGAGCATGACCACATGCAATAATTCCTAGTCCACCTGCATTGGATACTGCACTTGCAAGTGACGGATTAGCAACCCATGCCATTCCGCCTTGAATGATAGGATATTGGATACCAAGTAATTGACAAATTTTTGATTCCATATAACTCATTCCTTATTATTTTTCTGCTAATTGACTATCAACGTATTTTACTAAATCTTCTACTGTTTCTAATCCATCTTCTGTATCAATTTTTACATCAAATTCATCTTCAATATCATTAATGATTTGGAATAAATCTAAGCTATCAGCATCTAATTCATCTTTTAAGCTAGTTGATAATTGTACTTCTTCTTTTTCTTTTCCTAATTGCTCTGTAATAATTTCTTGAATTTTTTCGAATGTCATGTTTGTTTCCTCCAAATAGTTAAATTGTTATGATGATACTTCCCCAAGATAAACCACCACCAAAGCCACTTAAGAGTAGCTTTTGTCCACTACCAATTGTAATCGATTGATTTTGAACTAATTCATCAAGAAGAATCGGAACACTTGCTGCTGAAGTATTACCAACTCGTTCTAAATTTGTTGGGAATTTATCGATTGGTTGTTTTAATTTTTTTGCAACTTGTTCGATTAAACGAATATTTGCTTGATGAAGAATATACAAATCTACTTCATCAGCGCTCATATGAGCTTTTTCTAGAGTTTCTGAAATATTTTTAGGAACTTCCCTTGAAACGAGTTCAAAAACTCCCCTACCGTCCATTTTCATTGTGGAGAGTGTATGTTGCTCCATTCTTTCACCACAAACTAAAGCATCTCCTTTTAAACCGTCAGAACGTAAACTTTCAACGAATACATTTGTTTGATCAGATTTTTCTAATAAAACTGCACCCGCTCCATCCCCAAAAAGAATGGCAGTTGAGCGATCCTTCCAGTCTAAAACAGATAACATTGTTTCAGCACCAATCACAATACCATATTTGTGATTTCCGGCTGAAAGCATCTTTATAGCTGTGGATAAAGCAAATACAAATCCTGCACAAGCAGCACTTATATCAAATGCAAATGCATGATTCGCTCCAATTGCTCCTTGAACTTTTGCTGCACAAGAAGGACTCATAGTGTCAGGAGTCATTGTAGCTACAATGACAAATTCAATTTCATCTGGATGTATTTTAGACTCTTCTAAAAGCTTTTGAGCAGCTCTTATAGCTAAATCACTTGTTGTTAATTCTTTAGCGTAGCGTCTAGTTTGAATTCCAGTTCTTTTTCGAATCCATTCATCTGTAGTATCTAATTGCAGTTCCCAATCAGCATTTTTTATTTCATGAATTGGTAGGTAAGAACTTGTATGAATCACTTTTACAGTGGACATCAAATCTCTCCTTTTTGAACTTCAGCTTTAGCTTCATGTAAAAAGTTATATAAATTATGAAGACCTTTTACTAAGATAGCCATTTCTTCCTCGTTCATTCCTTGAATCGTTCGCTTCACTAGTTTTTCATGAAACTTGCGATGTAATCGATACAAAAGACGTCCTTTACTTGTTAAACCTAATCTAACAATACGTCGATCTTTTGCATCTTTTAAACGTACAACATACCCTTTTTTCACTAATGCATTAACTGCTACTGTTAGCGTCCCAACAGTTACATTTAATGAATTGGCAACTTCAGTGGTCGTAAGTTCATGGTACATACCAATGGCTTCAATGGCATGCATTTCTTTAATAGATAAATCTTTAAATTGACTTTGCGCCAATGAAGATTCTTCAATATCCAGCATTTGGTTAAAGACGTCTACCAAATACTCATTAATTTTCTCTAGAGGTGTTTCCATTACTTTCTCCTAATTAGTTTGAATATCAAATCATTTGATATTCAAACTATACTAAATAATACTTTGAATGTCAAACATTTTTTTGCAAAAAAAATTTCTCTTTCAACCTTCATTTTTAAGAATTTGAAAGAGAAATACTTCATTTATTCAATTGGTGTAAAAATTAACCTTAATGCATGTAATAGCACTACTACTGTACTTCCTTCGTGAAGAATAACTCCAAGCGTTAAATCACTCCAACCAAGAAAATTTAATAGCACTAATATAATCACAATCAATAAAGAAAAAATTAAATTTTGCTTTGTAACAGTCATCATTAATTTGGAAACCTGATGCAATGTTTTTAAAGAATCTAATTGACTATTCATCAATACAATATCACTTGATTCCATTGCAACATCCGTTCCTTTTCCCATTGCAATTCCAACTTCTGCATTCACTAATGCTGGAGCATCATTAATACCATCTCCTACCATTGCAATACTCGGATATTTCATAGACCACTCTTTTAAGATGTTTGTTTTTTCTTCAGGTAATACATTACCTCTTACTTCATCCACTTCTAGTTCTTTTGCAATCGCCTCAGCTGTTTGGATAGAATCTCCTGTTAAAAGCATCGTTTGAATATATTCTTGTTTAAAATAATTAATCACTTGTTTTGCTTCTTCTTTTGGAGTATCTAATAGCGCTACTGCTCCGACTACTAAATGGTCCTCACTTAATACGACAACTGTTTTCCCTTCATTCATCCACTGCTCAACAATTTCTGTATATTTTCCTAATGTAGCAAAACTAGAAGGTTTTCCAATACGATACGTATGATTTCTGTAAGTTGCTTCTAATCCAATTCCTACTTTTGGTGTAACAGATAATGAGTAAGTACGATAAGCCAATCCAGATTCTACGATTGCAAAGGCTAATGGATGATTCACTTTTTTCTCCATAGATACTAGAATAGAATATAATTCAAATTCACGATCTTTATCCATCACTTTTGCCACAACTTTAGGTGTACCATTTGTTAGTGTACCAGTTTTATCAAAAGCAATCACTTCAACTTCAGACATTTTCTCTAAAGAAGCTCCAGATTTAATGAAGATGCCTTTTCTAGACAAAGTTGAAATAGCTGCTACTGTTACTGGTGTAGCACTAGCGGCTAGCGCACATGGAGATACGGCAATTAAATAAACCATTCCACGATAAAAAGCTGTTAAGAAATCCCATTTTAACAATAGAATTCCGATGGCTAATACAACTGGGAATAAAGCCAATACAATTGTGACATAAACAGGTTCCCATTTCTTTAAGAAACTACCTGTGCGAGTTAATGATTGACCAGCTTCTTGTACTAAAGTAATAATCTTTCCAAGTACACTGTCATGTTGTGTTTTAGTAACTTTAATGAGCAGTGTTTGTGTTAAATTTAAAGTTCCAGCAAATACTTCACTTCCTACTTCTTTTTCAACTGGAATGGATTCTCCAGTTACAGAAGCTTGATTAATAGAGGACATTCCTTCAATAATGATTCCATCTGCTGAAATTTGACTTCCATTCAATACTTGAATAATATCTCCAACTTCTAAAGAAGAAGCATCTACTTCTTCAAAGTGTCCGTTATTCATTTTTTTCAACGCTACTTTTGGCTGTAATTGTAATAAGTGAGTCATATCTTTACGACTTTTCTTTTCTACATATTCCTCAAGGGAATGGGCAAGCGTAAAAATAACAATTAGCATTGCTGCTTCTTCAAATTTCCCAATAAAAATTGCACCTAGTGCAGCAAGTGTCATTAGTAAGTGAACATTAGGACGAAACTTTTTAAAATGCTTTGTTTCCTCTATTGTGTCCATAATACCTTCAACAATGACTTCTTTCCCAATACAAGCAATGGTTAAAAGGAATAAAGCATTTGCAATCCAACCTACACTTTTTTCTAACATCAATGCTAGTACAAACATTCCAATAGCAAGAATCCAACGTTTCCAAGAAATTTCATGATGATGATGACCAGAACAATGACCACAATGATCATGATGGTGGTGGTGGTCACCGTGTTCATGCAAATGATGATGAGAATCATGATTGTGACTATGATGTTCACTGTGTTCATGAGAATGATGGTGAGAATCATGATTGTGACTATGATGTTCACTATGTTCATGATGATGTGTTTCTTCATTTATTCTTTGATTCAATAATTGATTCCATTTTAGTTTAAAAACTTCTATAAATTCTTCTAAAGCTTTAAATTGATATTTCATACCCCACACCCTTTCTTACTAAATTTGAGAAAAAAGAAAAGACTTATCATAATAGCAAATAAAATCGCAGGTTTACTAGTATCCGTTTGCTATTATACTTATAAGTGCACATTCATAATCTAACGTATAAAAGAATTGACTTTTTTAGTAGTAGAAGCAATATAAGCCAGTTTGGCTTATATTGCAGGAAACTTCGAGACCAAGGCTCGAAGTTTAGCCATGAGATTCGCATAGCGAAGCTGCTGGCGTCCTTTACTACTTAAAAAGTCAATTTCGGCAAATTTTCTAATCTAACAATTCGCTCAAATCAATGGTGTCTAATGTCATTTCCGTTGAAGTTTGAGCCATAATCGATTCATAATCAAAATAATCATTAATTGTTAATTGATTCAACTGATAAATTTGCTCAAACAAATTTTCAGGCTTCTGCTTCTTCCAGCGATACGTCACAAAATAAGTGGCAATATCATAACTAGAAATCGATTCATATCCCTGAGTTATAAATTCAATAATTTTATAACTTAACCAAGGACGAAACTGTTCCAATAATTCCTCTTGCTTATTCATCATACCAACACAAAACCACTATTCCGCATCAGCAACAGCTAAACCACTATCGCCAACAGTTGGAACAACATGATGAATCGCACGACGTTCAAAAGTTAAATAAACACCATCACAATCGATTTCAACAGTTTGTGCATCCGTATCAATATAATGAACAACTCCATGTAACCCACCGATCGTAACAACATGATCCCCAGCTTTCAAAGCATTCATTTGCTCTTGTAATTTTTTATTACGCTCACGATTTTTACGACCAATAAACCACCAAAGGGCTCCTAAACCTACAATATAAAGTAACATTAATGCCATTTTCAACACTCCTTCATTTAATGTATTACTACTGTATCAAATTTTTCCTAAGAATACTAGAAATTACGAGCATTTTCTTTATTAAATCCATATTCTTCGAAAAATGCTTCTCTAAATTCTAGTAAATTATCATCCATAATCGCTTGACGAACTTGTTTCATTAAGTTCAATAAGAAATATAAATTATGGTAACTTGTTAAACGTAAACCAAATGTTTCATCTGCTTTAAATAAATGACGAATATACGCACGAGAATAATTACGACATGTGTAGCAATTACATTTTTCATCGATTGGACGGAAATCACGTTCATATTTCGCATTTTTAACAACCAGACGTCCGGCACTCGTCATACAAGTCCCATTTCTTGCAATACGTGTTGGAAGTACACAGTCAAACATATCGACTCCACGGATTACTCCGTCAATTAATGAGTCAGGAGAACCTACTCCCATTAAGTAACGTGGTTTATGAGATGGAATCAGTGGTGTTACATAGTCTAGTACTTCATTCATTTCTTGCTTTGTTTCTCCTACAGACAATCCACCAATCGAATACCCTGGGAAATCAAGTGAAATCATATCCTTAGCATGATCCATTCGTAAATCCTTGTATCCTGCCCCTTGTAAAATTCCAAATAAAGCTTGAGTTTCTGGAGATTTATGAGCTTTCAATCCACGTTCTGCCCATCTAGTTGTACGAGCAATAGAGTTTTTCACGTAATCATGAGTATGATGGAAATCTGGACATTCATCAAAACTCATAATAATATCTGCCCCTAATTTATTTTGTACGTCAATTGAAATTTCTGGAGACAAGAATAATTTTGATCCATTTAAATGGTTTCTAAAATGTACGCCCTCTTCTTCAATTCTTCTCATATCACTTAAAGAGAATACTTGGAAACCTCCTGAATCTGTTAAGATTCCTTTTTTCCAATTCATAAAATTATGTAATTTTCCTGCTTCATCTACAATATCCGCACCTGGACGTAACCATAAGTGATATGTGTTACTTAAAATAATATTTGCTCCCATTTCATCTAATTCTTCTGGAGACATTGATTTTACAGTTGCAAGTGTTCCTACAGGCATAAACATTGGAGTTGGAAAAGTTCCATGTGGTGTAATAATTTCTCCAAGACGAGCACCTGTATGTTTTTCTGTTTTAATTAAACGATAAGTTACAGCTGGTTGTGTCATTTCTACATTCCTTTCTTTGTACAGTCAACTATAACTGTATCTTACTATGCTCTATTTGTCCAATGTTTTATAAGATTTTAAGTAAATAAACAAAAAAACTTCAAAAGTCAGATTCTGTTCCTAACTTTTGAAGTTTAATTTCTCTATTGATTGATTATGCAGTTTGAATGGCACGATAGCTATAGGATGGTTCTTTTAGTTTTTCATCAAACACAATATCTAAATCGTGACCTTGGAAAAACCATTCATCACCTATTTCAACAAAATAAGTAATCCCATTTTTTTCCACACTAACAAATGGATTATTTGGTGAATCAACTTCTACTGCCAAAGAAAAACCTTCATGAATTGGACTGCATCCATAAACTTTCCCTAAAAAGCGAACACCACGTTCTTTAGAAACTCCCATTTCTTCTTCAAACCATGCTTGTGATTTTTCATCAATTGTTAATTTCATATGCCCCATCCTTTAACTTCATTTCTTGATAATAGTTTACCATAATTTCTAAAATCTTGCTTTTACTTTGCTTGCAATAATGGGTTAACCATAAAAGAAGTACACCCATATTTAGAAAAAGCGGTAAATCCATTTGCTTCATAAAATGCAATTGTTTTTACTTCACTATCCGTTGTTAAAATGATTTGATACACTTCATTAAAATACTCCAGTGTTTGACGAAGTAATTGTGTACCGATTCCCTGCCTTTGATATTCGGGAAGTACAATAATATCTTGAATATAGAGAATAGAATACCCATCTCCTACTGCTCTTAAAAATCCAATTAACTTTCCTTCTTCATCTCTTGCTGTAAGAATAAACAAACTATGTTCTAATGCATTTTGTAGCATTATTGGATTAGACGTATAATTCGTCCATCCTACTGCTTCATATAATGGAAATATTTCTTCAAAGGAAACTACATCATTTATCTTATACCCAATCAACCTATTCACTCCTCATCTAATACGATTGATTCAATCCATTCCCAAGCTTTTTCTACCCCTTCTCCTGTTTCAGAAGAAAATGTTAAAAATAACTCTTCCGGTGGTTTTCCAAAAGCTTTTCGAATTTGACTGACATGTTTATTCCATTTACCACGAGGGATTTTGTCACACTTCGTCATAATAATTCGATAAGGAATTTCATAATACTCTAAAAACTCACGCATTTGAACATCTTCTGTACTAGGTTCATGACGGAAATCAACGAGGATTAAAACAAGTTCAAGATTTTCACGAGTTGTAATGTACTCTTCAATCATTTTCCCCCATTTTTCGCGTTCTTTTTTTGAGACTTTTGCGTATCCATAACCCGGAACATCAACAAAGTAAAACAAATCATTAATATGATAAAAGTTTAATGTCTGAGTTTTACCTGGTTTACTAGAAGTTCTTGCTAAACTTTTTCGTTGAATTAAACGATTAATAAAAGATGATTTTCCCACATTCGAACGACCCGATAAAGCAATTTCCACTTTTTGATCCGTTGGATATTGATTAGGTCCCACCGCACTAATCGTAAATTCAGCATTTGTCACTTTCATGATTACGCTCCTTTCTCAGTTGTTTGAGGATTTATTTTTACAAAGAATAATAATCCTCCTCCAATTAAGAATAGAACAATTAGAGAAAAGACTCCATCTAATGAATTACCAGTCATTTGCGCAGTAATTCCTAATAATGTTGTTCCAAGAATCGATGAAAATTTCCCAAAAATATTATAAAATCCGAAAAATTCATTGGCACGATTTGCCGGAATAATTTGTCCAAAAATAGAACGACTTAAAGATTGAACTCCACCTTGAGCAGTACCAATACAAATGGCTAATAATAAGAAGTCCGTATAAGTTTTTAACCCTGTTGCTAAAATACAGATAATAATATAAGTCGCAATTCCTAAAAACACTGTATTTTTTGCACCAATTTTTTTGGCAAGATATCCATAGAAGATACTAAATGGAAATGCAACAATTTGAACGATTAACAAAATCATAATCAAACTATTTCCATCTAATCCTACATCGCTTCCTACAGCTGTTGCCATTTTTATAATTGTCCCAATTCCATCAATATAGAAGAAATAAGCAATTAAAAATAAAAATACTTGTTTATGTTCACGAATATGTTTAATCGTTTCAAATAAACGTGCAAAACTGTCAAATACCGGATGCTTATCATGTTCGATAAAATGTTTTTGTTTTACATACTTCCAAAATGGAATCGTAAATACAAACCACCAAACAGCAGTAATAAGGAATCCAATTTTTACAATGATATCTCCAGCAAATGAAGAAAATTGCATAATCATCATAAATAAGACAAATGGAATGACACTTCCAATATACCCATAACCATATCCTGCTGCTGAAATGCGGTCCATACGATCATAAGTTGTCACATCCATAATGGAACTATCATAAAAAATATTAGAAGCAGAAAATCCAATGGCAGAAATCGTATATAAGACTAATAAGAACATCCATTGATCACTGCCCGAAAAAATCATACCAAGAACTGAGAGTACACCGACCATTGTTGAAATGGTAAACATTGGGTTTCGATATCCTCTATAATCCGCTAAGGCTCCTAATACAGGTGCCATCACAGAAACAACAAAAGTTGCAATTGAATTGGCATAGCCTAAATAAGCTGTTGAGTTAGCTGCAGATACTCCTGCATTTGTAGTAACTGTTTTAAAGAAAATTGGGAATATAGCTGTAGTAATCATTAATGAATACACTGAATTAGCCCAATCTTGTAAAATCCACGAAAATTCTTCTTTTGTGTAACGCTTTGCAAAAAATTTACGAATTGCAGACATAAAAATCCCCCTAATTCATAGGAATCTCGTAAGAGATAAAACTTAGATTTTTGATTGTTTCATCTTTAATGAATTACGAAATCCTATTGTTGTCATATACTATTATACTTTTAATAATTTGCCTTTCTTATTATATAATTCAGGTTGTCCTTCATTATCCACAACCGCTTTTGTCACAATGACTTTCGCAACTTCTTCTCTACTTGGAATTTCAAACATTAAATCCATCATCACAGATTCAATAATTGAACGAAGTCCACGAGCTCCTGTTTTTCGTTCAATGGCCTTTGCTGCAATTGCCTCTAAAGCATCTTGTTCAAATTCTAATTGAACTTCATCCATCAAGAATAATTTTTGATATTGTTTCACTAAGGCATTTTTAGGCTCTGTTAAAATCGAAACTAAATCTTTTTGTTCTAATTTTTCTAATGCTGCAATAATCGGTAAACGTCCAATAAATTCTGGAATCAATCCAAATTTTTGTAAATCTTCTGGAATTATCATTTGCATTAAACTATCATGCTCACTAAGATTTTTATTAGAAGAACCGAATCCAATCACTTTTGCTCCAAGTCTTTCCTTAACAATTGTTTCAATTCCGTCAAAAGCTCCACCAACAATAAATAAAATATCCGTCGTATCGATTTGGATTAATTCTTGTTGAGGATGTTTACGTCCACCTTGTGGTGGAACAGAAGCTATCGTTCCTTCTAAAATTTTTAATAATGCTTGTTGTACACCTTCACCACTTACATCTCGAGTAATCGATACATTTTCACTTTTACGTGCAATTTTATCGATTTCATCAATATAAATAATTCCTTTTTGTGCACGTTCAACATCATAATCCGTTGCTTGAAGAAGTTTTAGTAAAATATTTTCCACATCTTCCCCAACATATCCAGCTTCGGTTAATGTTGTTGCATCGGCAATGGCAAATGGTACATTTAATAGTCGCGCTAATGATTGAGCTAAATACGTTTTCCCTGAACCAGTTGGTCCAATTAAACAAATATTACTCTTTTGTAACTCTACTTCATCTTCCTCTACTAAATGATTAATACGTTTATAATGATTATATACAGCAACCGCTAATGCTTTTTTAGCATTTTCTTGCCCAATGACATATTCATTTAAAATCTCACGAATTTCTTGTGGTTTTGGTACGGTTAATTCTCCTTCAAAAAATTGTGTTAATAATTCTTCATCAATGATTTCTTTACATAAATCTACACATTCATTACAAATAAAAACATCTGGTCCAGCGATAATTTTTTTCACTTGATCTTGTGACTTCCCGCAAAAAGAACAACAGACATGGTTTTGTTTATCTTTATACAACTATGTAACCTCCATTCAATTTTTGACACTATAATAGTAGATTAGCATATCTAAAGACTTAGAACAAGGAAAGTCCATTCTATTTTCAATATTTTCCATAAAAAAGAACAACCTTGTTTCCAAGATTGTTCTTCATCACTTTTATAATTATGCTTCTACTGCAGATTCAGTAATTAAAGCTAATGCTTTTTTCATTGAAATATCGTTTTTCAACATTTCAACTGAAA
The DNA here is from genome assembly GCF_963515615.1 of uncultured Granulicatella sp. Taxonomy (GTDB): domain Bacteria; phylum Bacillota; class Bacilli; order Lactobacillales; family Aerococcaceae; genus Granulicatella. The sequence continues at coordinate 31,834 of NZ_CAUPZT010000007.1, forward strand.
CAGCTGCACGAACAGCTCCTTCTTCCATACCGTATTGAGCAGCTAATTCTTTCACTTCTGCATCAACATCAGCTTCAGTAACTTCAATGTTTTCATCTTTAACGATTTGTTCTAATACTAAGTTCGTTTTAGTACGTACATCAGCATCTTTTTCCATCATTTTGTGTAAATCAGCTTCAGTTGTACCTGTGATTTGGTAGTACATTTCTGGTGTAATACCGTTACGACGCATGTCGTTTAAGTAGTGTTGCATTTGACGATGTACTTCTTCGTGAACCATTTCAGCTGGTAATTCAACGATTTCAGCATTTTCAACTGCTTGGCGTAATGCTAAGTCAGCTACAGCTTCGTCAGCTGCTTCAGCTTTAGCTTCTTCTAATTCTTTACGGAATTTTTCTTTTAATTCTGCTAATGTTTCAACTGAATCATCAATATCTTTAGCAAATTCATCTGTTAATTCTGGTAATTCTTTTGTTTTAACTTCGTGAACTGTTACTTTGAATACCGCATCTTGACCTTTTAAGTTTTCTGCATGATATTCTTCTGGGAATGTAACTTTTACTTCAACGTTGTCGCCTTCTTTCGCGCCTACTAATTGATCTTCAAATCCAGGAATAAATGAACCTGAACCTAATTCTAATGAGTAGTTTTCACCTTTTCCACCTTCAAATGCTTCTTCACCTAAGAAACCTTCAAAGTCAATAACAACTGTATCTGCTAATTCAGCAGCACCTTCTTTAACAACTAACTCAGCTGATTTAGCTTGTTCTTGTAATAAGCGGTCTTCTACATCTTGTTCAGAAACTGTACGATCTTGTTTTTCAACAGTTAATCCTTTGTATTCACCTAATTTTACTTCAGGTTTAACAATTACAGTTGCTTTGATAACCCATGGTTGACCTTTTTCTAATGATTCAATATCAATTTTTGGTTGAGTTACTGGGAAAATACCAGTTTCTTCTACTGCATTGTCATATGCATCTGGTAATAAGTAGTTTAATGCATCTTGATATAATGCTTCTTCACCATACATTTTGTTGAAAACTTGGCGACTTACTTTACCTTTACGGAAACCAGGAACGTTTAAGTTCTTTTTCACACGGTTAAAAGCAACTTCTAAACCTTGTTTAATTGATTCTTCTGAAATTTCAAATGTTAACACAACTTCATTTGTGTTGATTTTTTCAAATTTTGCTGTCATAGCTTTCCTCCAAAAAATTCTTACTTCATCAAATGAATTGATGAGCTATTTACATACTCATTTATTTTACAACACCTTTGTAAAATTGTAAAATATTTCTGTTTATTTTTTTAATAAATCATTAAAATTTCTATCTCGAAACCAAATTGTAATCTAGTTGTTGCGAATCTTAACAATAATTTTAGCTTTTACACTAAAATCAATGGTATAATAGATTAAGATTAGGGGTGATATTATGATTCAATACCCAAAAGGACATGGAAAAATTTCCTCTCCTCAAACTTCTACTGTTACATATGGTAGTCGAGGAATGTTCTTAGAAACTTTATTGAATCAAACAAACGATTATTATCGATTAAGAAAAATAGCCGTTATCCATAAAAAACCAACTCCCATACAAGTAGTTAAAGTGGATTATCCAAAACGAAGTGCAGCAGTGATTAAAGAAGCTTATTACCGACATGCTTCTACTACTGACTACAACGGAGTTTATCGTGGATGCTATATTGATTTCGAAGCAAAAGAAACAAAAAATAAAACTTCGTTTCCTTTTATAAATATACATGAACATCAATTACAACATATGGAAGAATGTATTTTTCAAGGTGGCATTGTATTTGTAATCTTTTATTTTTCTTCTTTGAATGAATACTATTTATTAGAAAGTCAGTATTTAATATCGTTTATAAAAGAAAATAAAGAAAATAAAAAATCTATTCCATTAGATTACATAAAAAAATATGGAGAACCTATTCCATTAACCGTACAGTCTATTTTAGATTATATTCCAGTAGTTGATAAATTGATTGATAAAATTTAGGAGGTTGTCTATGCCAGAAACACGACGAACTAGACGTACAAAACAAAATCAAACAAAGAAAACTAAAAGTAATAAGAAAGGTCGTATTTGGAAAAAAATAGGATTAACTCTATTTTTTATCATTGTTTTAATTTCCATTACACTTTCTGGTTTATTTTTCTACTATGCTTCTACAACACCAAAGATTTCAGCTGCGGATCTTCAAGGAGCTACGGAAACTCAAATTTTTGATATGAATCAGGAACTCATTACTAAATTAGGTGGTGAAAATCGTGATTTAATTGAACCAGAAGAAGTTCCACAAGGATTAAAAGATGCCATTACTTCAATTGAAGATAAACGTTACTATTCCCACTTAGGAATCGATCCAATTCGTATTGTTGGTTCTTTTGTTCGTAACTTACGTGCAGGACATATTACTCAGGGTGGTAGTACTATTACTCAACAATTAATTAAACTATCTGTTTTCTCTACTAAAAAAGAAGACCAAACTTACAAACGTAAAATTCAAGAAATATTATTAGCTTTACAAATTGAACGAGAATTTTCAAAAGAACAAATTTTGACATACTATTTAAACAAAGTTTATATGGCTAATAATACTTATGGATTTGGTACTGCTGCTAATTACTACTTTGGAAAAGAATTGAAAGAATTAACAATTCCGCAATTAGCATTACTCGCTGGAATGCCACAAGCTCCAAGTTCATATGATCCATATGCTCATCCAGAACAAGCTCAAGAACGTCGTGATATTGTATTACAATCTATGAAAGATAATGGCAAATTAACAGACGCTCAATTACAAGAAGCAAAAGCAACTCCGATAACTGAAGGCCTAATTGCCGAACATGAGCAAGTATCAACAGATGATAATCGTTTAATCTTTGACTCATTTTTAACAATGGTAGCCGATGAAGTAAAAGAAAAAACTGGCTTAGATGTTTATTCAGATGGATTAACAATTGAAACTACGGTTAATTCACAGGCACAAAATCATTTATATGAAATTCTCAATACAAATCATTACGTTCAATACGTAGATGACAACGTACAAAATGCGGTTGTTATGTTAGATTCTACTACAGGTGCGGTAAGAGCGATTAATGGTGGCCGTAAACAAACGAATTTATTAGCTTATAATCGTGCGGTTCAAAATGATAGAAGTACTGGTTCAACGATTAAACCAATTATGGATTACGGTCCTGCCATTGAATATTTAAATTACTCTACTGGACAAACCATGGTCGATAAACCAACAACTTATTCAAGTGGATTCGAACTAAATAACTGGGATAATCAATTTATGGGAACAATGACGATGCGTAAAGCATTAGTATTATCTCGTAATACTCCTGCCTATCAAACTTTTAAAGCAGTTGGAAATGATAATATTCAAGCTTTCCTAAAAAAATTAGAATTATCTGTTACAAATGATGGAAAAGAATCCTTAGTAGAAAGTAACTCTATTGGTGCAAACTTATCTCCGTTAAAAATGGCTGCAGCTTACTCTGCATTTGCCAACTATGGTACTTATTCTAAACCATATACAGTAACAAAAATTACAACACGTGACGGTCAAGTATTACAATTTAAACCAGATCAACATCAAGCCATGAAAGACTCTACAGCGTATATGATTACAAATATGCTAAAAGATACGTTCACTTATGGATTTGCAAATGATTTACGTATGGGAAATCTTCCACATGCTGCTAAAACTGGTTCAACGAACTATACACCAGAACAAAGAAAACAACTTGGAGCTTCAGATAGTGAATTTGTCATTCCAGATTCATGGTTTATTGGATATTCTCCTGCATACACTATTTCTGTATGGACTGGGTATGATAATCCTTATACAAAAGGTCATGGATTATCTCAAACTGAAGCCAATTATTCAAAATGGATTTACGGTCACTTAATGAATTTTGCCATGAAACAAACTCCAGTTAAAGATTGGGAACAACCTTCGAGTGTTGTCTCTTCACAAATTGTTGTTGGATCAAATCCTCTAGCATTAGCTGGACCAAATACTCCTGCTGATAAAGTAAGTATAGAATTATTTGTAAAAGGTGCTGTACCAACTCAACAATATGTAGAGGAAAAAATTGCTCCGCCATCAGGATTAAATGTTAGTTATGATGCTACTAAAAAAGAAGTTACCGTTACATGGAATGCTGTTAAATCTGACGAAGAAAAACCTAAATATACTATTAGCGTTGGAGGACAAACTCAAACCGTTGATAAAACTACCGCTACTTTCAAAAATATTGCAGGTGAATCTGTAACCATTAGTTTAACCGTTACAATAAAAGATAAAACATCGGATCCAGTAACACATGAACTAAAATTAGGAACTAAACCTGAAGAAAAAGAAAAAACTAGCACAATAACGAATCAACAAAATCCTCAGCAACCACAACAACCCGCCCAACAAAATGGGCAAACAACTCAAGCTCCTGTTAGAAACGAAGTAACAACACAGACGACGGGACAAAATAACTAGTAAAAAAACACGCTAGATTTTCTAGCGTGTTTTTCATTATTTAGCATATTCTACAGCTCTTGTTTCACGAATAACTGTAACCTTAATATGTCCTGGATATTGTAGTTCTTCTTCAATTTGTTTACGAATTTCACGTGCTAATAAAATCGAACTTGCATCATCAATTTTCTCTGGATGAACCATCACACGAATTTCACGACCCGCTTGAATTGCAAAGCTACGTTCTACACCTTCGTGTTCATTTGCAATAGCTTCTAATCGTTCTAAACGACGAATGTAGTTTTCCAAGGATTCACTACGTGCTCCTGGTCTTGCAGCTGATAAGGCATCTGCTGCAGCTACTAATATCGCAATTGTCGAGGTCGCTTCAACATCTCCATGATGAGATGCAATAGCATTAACCACAATTTTGTTTTCTTTGTATTTTTGAGCAATTTCCGCACCGATTTCAACGTGTGAACCTTCAATTTCATGGTCTAATGCTTTTCCTAAATCATGAAGTAAACCAGCTCTTTTAGCAATATTTACATCTTCTCCAAGCTCACCAGCCATAATTCCTGCTAGTTTTGCAACTTCGATACTATGATTTAAAACATTTTGTCCATAACTTGTACGGAAATATAATCGACCTAAAATTTTAATTAAGTCTGGATGTAATGAATGAATTCCAACTTCAAATGTTGCTTGTTCCCCAATCGAACGAATTCTTTCATCCATTTCTTTACGAGATTTTTCAACCATTTCTTCAATTCTTGCAGGATGAATACGTCCATCTGCAATTAATTTTTCTAGAGTCATCTTAGCAATTTCTCTACGAATTGGGTCAAATCCACTTAGTACTACAGCTTCTGGTGTTTCATCGATAATTAAATCAATCCCTGTTAATGATTCTAAAGTACGAATATTTCTTCCTTCACGTCCGATAATTCGTCCTTTCATTTCGTCATTTGGTAATGTCATCACAGTAACTGTATTTTCTGCTACTAAATCTGCAGCAGAACGTTGAATGGCTTGTAAGATAATATCTTTAGCCGCTCTATCTGCTTCATCCTTAGCACGTTGTTCAGATTCTTTTATCATGACAGCACGTTCGTGACTTAATTCATCACGTGTTTCCTGCATGATAATTTGTTGTGCTTCTTCACGACTAATCGTTGAAATGCGTTCTAATTCTGCTCTTTGTTCAGATAGCACATTGTCAATCTCTTCTTCTTTTTCCGTCATGACTTGTACTCTCTCTTGAAGTTTGTTTTCTTTATCTTCAATGGATTGTTCACGTTTTTCTAAAACTTCATCTTTACGATCAAGATTTTGTTCCCTTTGAATCATCCGTTTTTCTTGCAGTAAAACTTCATTTCTTCTTTCTTTTAACTCATTTTCAACTTCAGTACGATACTTATGATTTTCTTCCTTAGCTTCTAATAATACTTCCTTTTTTAATCGGTCAGCATCTTTTTTAGCATCTTCTAAAATCATTTCAGCCGATTCACGAGCAGCTACAACTTTTTTCTCATAATTGGATTTGAAAACAAAATATCCAGCAACAATTCCGATTACTAAAGTTAAGATCGCGAGGCCTCCTGTTAATAGTTCTGAGTTCATTGAGTCACCTCCGTCTCATTTTTAAATTTTCAAAATTAATTGCATAAACAATCGTTGGATAGAATAATCCAACTCAATAACCATTGTATTATTCTATCCAACTAAAGTCAACTATAACTCGTCATTATTTCAATGAAGAGATAAATTTTTTAGAAGATTCATTCAATTCTTCAGCCATTTGGTGTACTTCTTCCAATGTTTTCACAACTGCACCAGATGCAAGCGGATGTCCTCCACCTCCATGGTTCGCAGCAATTTCATTTACGATTGGTCCTTTTGAACGTAAATTACAACGATAAGTACCATCTGGTTGCTCTACAAATAAGCACCAGCAATGAACTCCTTCAACTGTACTTGGTAATGAAATAACTCCATGAGTTTGATGTTCTTCTACTCCAAACTCTTTTAATTGTTCTTGGCTTAAAATGGTAATCGCTACTCCATTTTCAGAAATTTCCATATTTTGGTAAATGTAACCAGCTAAACGACTAACTGAAACAGGATTCGTAATCATATGATAAGCAATTTCTGAAATTTTCACTGGAAATTCTAATAATTTAGACACCATTTCGAAAGTCACTGTTGTAGTTGCTGGGTATAAGAAACGTCCTGTATCCCCTACAATTCCTGCATATAAGGCATTCGCAACTTCTTCATTCACTTTCCAAGGTGAATTTTCACTAAATACAAATTGACATAAAATTTCACTTGTACTACTAGCAGTTGTATCAACGTATGAAATTTTCCCATAAACATCTCTATCAGGATGGTGATCAATCTTAATCACTTCTGATGGATGAACTTCGTATGGAGAATCAATACGTGGAGTATTTGCTGTATCATTCACAATGATTAATGAAGCATCAAATACTTCTTGAGAAATGTCATCCATTGTACCAAAATATGCTAAATCTTCATTCATTTCTCCTAAAGCATACACTTTTTTATTTGGGTATGTTGCTTCAATAATTTTTTTCAAAGCAATTTGAGAACCAATGGCATCTGGATCAGGTAACTCATGTCGTAAAATTACGATAGAGTCCGCCTTTTGAATTTCTTGATCAATTGCTAATAAGTATTCTTGTTTATTCATTCTAACTATTAATTCCTTTCCATCAATTGACTAGACATCACTGCTTTAGCAACAATACTATTTTCTAAGTAAACAGAAATATCTAATTTTGTAATTTTTCTTCCATTATCAAGTGACTGAATTTGTAAAATAATATCACTATCAATTGGAATCATTTTTAAATAATGTAAATCTAACTGTTCAATAACAGCATTTCTTCGTTGACTACGAGAAATAAACTCTTTAGAAGCTACACTCACTACTTCACAAAGAACCCCGAATGATAACATTCCTAAATTATTGGTCATTTGTGGAGTCACTTTAAATTGGAACTTAGATAGTTGAGTATCCATTTCTACAACATTCAAACTTTCCGCTACATCATCTTCAAAAGTGTTTCCCACTTGCGGTTGTCTTTGAGCTAATTGCATAGCTTTCATCACATCTTGACGGGAAATAATTCCAATTAATTCCATATTATCTTGAACTACTGGAAGCATCTCTAATCCATTCCAAATCATAGAATGTGCTACACTCGCTACACTTGCATGCAATTTCGTAATGCTTGGGTTTCTTGTCATCACTCGTTCAATGACTATATGATCATTTTTACCAATAACATCTTTTGCCGTAACAATTCCCACTAATCGATTAGAATGATTAATGACTGGGAATCTTGAATTTCCAGTTTTATGATTCATTTTTCGATAATCTTCGACTGTATCATCTAACATTAAGTAATTTGTTTGAGAAAATTCAGTATAGATGTCTGCTACAATCATAATTTTTTTCTTAATTAATTGGTCACTCATTGCACGATTAATTAAAGATGCTACTGTAAATGTATCATAAGTTGTTCCAATTACAGGAATTTCCAATTCATCCGCCCTACGGATTAATTCAATAGAAGCAGAAAATCCACCCGTAATTAACACAGCAGCACCCTGCTCTAAGGCTGATAATTGAGCAGCATCTCGATTCCCAATAATTAATAATGATTCTGGTTGAATATAGCGTGTCATCGCTTCTTCCGTCATTGCTCCAATAACGAAACGATTTAAAATTTTATCTAATCCTTTAGAACCGCCATATACTTCTCCTTCAATAATTTTAACAACTTCCCCAAAAGAAAGTTTTTCAAAATTATCTTTAGATTTTCTTTCAATACGAATAGTTCCAACACGTTCAATCGTTGAAACAATTCCTAAGTTTTCTGCCGCTTTGATGGCTCGATATGCCGTTCCTTCACTTAACTGCATATTTTTGGCAATTGTTCGTACAGAAATCTTTTCGCCAACAGGCAATGATTCAATATATTCAATAATTCGTTGGTGCTTGGTTGACATATTTTCTCCTCCAAATCGCATTTATTTCATGCATTGGTATTACTCATGAAGTGTTGGAATAATTTCTCCATGAGGACAATGAGTTGGATCATCTAAAAATTCTACTAAGCGTTCAATTAATTCAGGTGAAGAGGCATGTTCTAATACTTCAGCTTGAGCATGTACTTCTTCTGGCGAAAAGCCTAAAGACTTCACTAAAAAAACTTCCCAGATTTTATGTGTGCGAATTAAACGTTCGGCAAACATGATTCCCTTTTCTGTCAGTCTCGCACCCTTATATCGTTCATAAGTTACATATTCCTCTGCTACTAATTTATTTAGCATTTCAGTAGTAGATGCTGCTGAAATTTGAAGCATTTTCGTGATTGACTTATTAGAAACGAGTTCATGATTACCACCTAATTTATAAATTGCCTTGATATAGTCTTCTTTATTAGGTGTCATATTGCTTCCTCCTTTGAACTTCCCTGACAACTGTATAAAAGATTTGCATGTAACCTTTTATTTGTAAAATAGTATACCATAAAACTGTATCAAAATAAACAAAGCAACTGTACTACTTTTCAGAAAAAATATATTTTTTTATATAAAACTTACGGAATATTTCTCTTCTAAATAAAATTTTCCTTATGCATACAAAAAAGCGTAATAGTTCGAACACTACTACGCTTTATAAATATCTAACGAATTATTTTAAACGTCCAGGACGAGCTGCGTAACCATAGTATGCATCAGCAAGAATTTCTTCCATGTGAGCAACCATTGGTAAACGAGGGTTCGCTGGTGAACATTGATCTTCATATGCTAATAATGCGATTTCATGGATTGTTTCTTTCCATTCTTTTTCATCTACACCTTGAGCTTTGAAGTTCATTTCAATTCCTACACGTTCTCCTAATTCATAAACAGCTTTTGCTAAAGCATCTACTGCTTCTTCAGGAGTTGATGAAGGTAATCCTAACATTCTAGCAATGTCTTGGAATTTTTCATCTGCACGGTAGTAGTTGTATTTAGGCCATGTAGAAGTTTTAGCTGGACGAGTACCATTGTAACGGATAACATATGGAAGTAAGATCGCATTTGTACGTCCGTGAACTGTATGGAAGAATCCACCAACTTTGTGAGCCATTGAGTGAGACATTCCAAGGAATGCATTGGCAAATGCCATACCAGCCATTGTAGAAGCATTATGCATTTTTTCTCTTGAAACGAAGTCTCCGTTTTTAACTGAACTTTCTAAGTTTTCAAATACTAATTTGATTGCTTGTAATGCTAAACCATCAGTATAGTCATTCGCTAATGTTGAAGTATATGCTTCAACTGCGTGAGTTAACACGTCCATACCTGTGTCTGCAGTAACAAATCCTGGAACAGTCATTACTAATGCTGGGTCAACAATCGCAATTGTTGGAGTTAATGAGTAGTCTGCTAAAGGATATTTACGATTATTTGCTTTATCAGAAATAACGGCAAACGGAGTTACTTCAGAACCTGTACCTGAAGTTGTTGGGATACCAACATATTTAGCTTTTTCACCTAATTCAGGGAATTTGAATGCACGTTTACGAATATCCATGAATTTTTGTACTAAATCACGGAAGTCAATTTGGGGTTGTTCGTAGAACATCCACATTACTTTAGCAGCATCCATTACAGAACCACCACCAAGAGCTACGATTGTATCTGGTTCGAATGATTTCATAATTTCAGCACCACGGTTAACAGTTGTAATATCTGGATCTGGTTCAACATCTGAAAATACTTCGTAAATAACTTTGTTTGGACGTAATTCTAATTGTTCAATGACACGTTGTAAGAATCCTAAGTTAACCATTTGTTGGTCAGTTACAATCATTACACGTTCTACATTTTTCATTTTTTGTAAGTATTGAATTGAATCACGTTCGAAATAGATTTTCGAAGGAACTTTAAACCATTGCATATTATTTCTACGTCTCCCTACTTTTTTGATATTTAATAGATTCACAACGCTTACGTTATCACCAACTGAGTTACGTCCATAAGAACCACAACCTAAAGTTAGAGATGGAATGAAGGCATTGTAAACATCCCCGATACCACCAAATGTAGATGGAGCGTTCCAAATAACACGAATCGCACGAACAATACGTCCAAATTCTTTCGCTAATTCAGCATCTTCTGTATGAATAGCTGCAGAGTGTCCTAAACCGTTAAATTCAACCATTTGTCTTGCTTTCTCAACACCATCTTCACGAGATTCAGATTTTAAGATTGCAATCACTGGAGATAATTTTTCACGAGTTAAAGGTTCTTTTTCCCCTACTTCACTACATTCAGCTGCTAAAATATTTGTTCCTTCTGGAACTGAGAATCCTGCTTGTTCTGCAATCCATGCAGCAGGTTTACCTACGATATTAGCGTTTAATTTAGCACCTGCACAGTTTTTACTGTTTGCTTTTACGCCGAAGCAGAACTCTTCAAGTAATGCTTTTTCTTTTTTAGATACAAAATAAGTATGGTAGCTCTTTAATTCTGCTACAAACTCATCATAAATTTCTTTATCAATAATAGCTGCTTGTTCTGAAGCACAAACCATTCCGTTATCGAATGATTTACTCATTACGATATCGTGAGCAGCTTGACGAATATTTGCAGATTTTTCAACATATGCAGGTACGTTACCAGCACCTACCCCTAAAGCTGGTTTTCCGCAAGAATAAGCGGCTTTAACCATTGCATTACCACCTGTTGCTAAGATCGTTGCAATACCATCATGATTCATTAAAGCATTTGTTGCTTCGATTGATGGATGTTCAATCCATTGAATACAGTCTTCAGGTGCTCCAGCTGCAATCGCTGCATCACGAACGATTTGAGCTGCATGAGCTGAACTCTTTTGAGCTGATGGATGGAATGCAAATACGATTGGGTTACGTGTTTTCAAAGCAATTAATGATTTGAAAATTGCTGTTGAAGTTGGGTTAGTTGTTGGTGTAATACCACAGACAACCCCTACTGGTTCTGCAATTAATGTTAAACCTGTTACTTCGTCATCTTCAATAACTCCAACGGTTTTCGTATGACGCATATTATGAACTACGTGTTCACATGCAAATAAATTTTTAGTCGCTTTATCTTCGAAAACTCCACGACCAGTTTCTTCTACAGCGTGTAATGCTAACACACCATGTTGATCAAGAGCTGCTACTGATGCTTTCGCTACAATATAGTCCACTTGTTCTTGATTGAGCAATCTAAACTTTTCAAGTGCAACTAGCCCTTTCTCCACTAATTCATTCACTTCTTTTTGAGAGTCTACTACTTTTTTCTCTTCACTCACTGGGAATTCCTCCGTTGCTTGTTATTTTTATCACATATTTATCATACAATATTTTTCTGTTTTTGTAAATAGTAGAAAACGAATTTTTTAAAAGAAAATATTTTCATTTAGTTTCAATTATCATTTTCATAAATAGTTTTATATTCTTACAAGCAGATATAAAAGGGGAGAAATTCCTCCCCTTTATTCAATTTTTTATAAATAGATTGCTACTCCATTTTCTTCAATGGTATATTCTTTTGAAGCTAAGTTTGCAATTAAACGAGCTTTTGTTTGTTGATCAGCACTTGTACGAACAATTTCAATCGTTGATTCATCTGGAGTTAAAATTTCTATGTCTCCTTCCAAATCAAATGCTTTTGAAGTATTTCTAAAACGTAATAATGATAATAATTGTTTAACAACTGGTCGTTCAACTTCTTTTTCAATTTCTTCTAATGTATAGTAATGACGATTAATATTACGTCCTTCTTTTGTTGCTTCAAGAAGTTCAATATCATTTTCCCCAGCTAATAATCCTACATAATAAATCTGAGGAATCCCTGGAGCAAAACATTGTAAAATTCTTGATAGTAAGTAACTTGCATCATCATTTCCTAATGCACTATAGTACGTACTATTAATTTGATAAATATCCAAGTTATTATATTTTTCACTTGAATAGACTCTCTTCACATTCGCTCCAACTTTATACAATTGTTCTGAAGTATAATCTAATTCTTCATCTGTTAATAAATCTCTTGCATCTACAACACCAATTCCATCATGTGTATCTAATGTTGTAAATTGTTTCATTGGACTCATTTTTAACCAATTAGCTAGTCGATTAGACTTGCCACTATAAAGCGAATACAACACAACCATTGGTAATGCAAAATCATATACAAAATAATCATGATCTGCAATTTTCATTTGTATCGAATAATGTTCATGAATTTCAGGCAATAATTCTACTTGATGTTTCGCAGCTTCTGCTCGTACTTCATCTAATAAATCCCAAATTTCAGGCTCTACAAAGAAATCATTTGTATCTAATTTTTTCACAGCATAGGCAAAAGCGTCTAAACGAATTAAGGAACATCCGTGACTTGCCATATCTTTAATAGTTTCACGAATAAATGCTTTTACAATTTCTTTTTTAACATCTAAGTCAATTTGTTCCTCACCAAATGTATTCCACACTTCTTCTGTTGTACCATCTTCAAAATGAACTGTTTGGAAAGGTGCTTTATCTTTTCTCTTGTAGATTAAATCGATATCTTCTTGTGTTGGACGTCCAGGAGGGAAAAATTCATGGACACGAATAAACATATCTTTATAAGGAGAATTTTCATGATTCTTTTTAAAATCTTGGAAAAATTTTGATTCACGAGAAATATGATTAATCATAAAATCAAACATTAAGTAATATTTCTCTCCTAATGCATCGACATCTTCCCAGCTACCTAAGTCTGGATCAACGGTCGTATAATCACTTGGTGCAAATCCTCTATCACCTGTTGAAGGGAAAAATGGAAGTAAGTGTACTCCTCCAATTGATTCTTTAAAGTAGGTTTCTAAAACAAATTTTAGATCCTTCATGTTTTTTCCTAAGCTATCTGAATAAGTAATCAGCATCGCTTCATTTTTAATTTGCACATTTATCAACTCCTATTTCTACCAGTATTAAACCGGTTGCATAAGTGTATTTTACCAAATATTAAAACGTTTGCATACACCTATATAAAAATTTTTTTTGCATGTTATTTTCTACTCTTGTATACTAGATGAAGATTATTTCGAAAGGATGTTACTATGTCTACCATTTATGAACACGAACCTTTACAGTTATATAAAAATTATGAGAAAGCTTGCTATGACTTCCCAAATACAAAAATCTATTTCGATAAAGTTTTATCTGCTTTCCCTGAATTTGGCTTAGAAACAACTTACCAAGAAAGTTTAACCATCATTCAAAAACGTGCCTTTCAATTAGCAAATTTAGGCATTCAAAAAAGAGAAAAAGTGATGGTATATAAATCTTCTGCTATCGATACTTATTTATTAGCCTGTGCAATTTCCTATTTAGGAGCTATTCCAGTGATGACTTCTGGTCACTTACCTACTTCCATCATTGATACATTTTTTGAGCGATTAGAAGATGCTTGGTTAATTTATGATAATAAAACAGCAGAAAAAGTAATGCTTTTACAAGAAAAAAATAAAGCAAAGGCTCTTTCGATACAAGAAATCCAAGAACAAATTGAAACCATTACCCCTTTCATTTCCCTTGATCCAAATGAAATTAGTTATATGACACACACTTCTGGTACAACCGGTATTCCTAAACTAATTGCACACTCTGCTAACAGCATGGGATGGCGAACCGCTTTCCAAAAGAGTATTTTTTCAAAAATGAAAGAAAAAGGATTGCTAGCATTTCATATTTCTCCGGTACACTCTCGTTTTAATATTGGAATCTCTTCGTTAATGAGTTTAGGATATCCTTATTTAGCGATTAAAGATCCTAGTATTCAAAATATCGAGTATTTACTGCAACAATACCAACCAATTGGAATTGAAACGCATCCAAATAATTTTGTTCAATGGGCTACACTAGCTAAAAAACGTCCAGAATTATTTGAACATACTCGTTATTATCACTCGACATTTGATGCGATTAATAAGGAAACTATGGCTACATTTTTAAAAACGAATCGCAAGAAAAATGCCATTTATTTACAAATTTATGGACAAAGTGAATGCGGACCTGCCATCGTTCGTAAACACACATTAGAATCATTATCAGGAATGAATATTCGTAATATGGGAGTCGGGTTTGAACATTTTACAAAGGCAAGAATTGCAACAAATGACGGTACACTTCTACCAACGAACACACCAGGTAATATTCAATTATATTCTAAAGGACGAGCGTTAACGTACTTCAAAGAAGATGCTCGATTCCAAGAAAATGTGTACAATGAATGGTGGGATACTGGTGATTACGGCCTTATCAATGATAACGGTGAATTACTCCTTCATGACCGTCAAGTAGACTTAGTAGAAACCGTAGAAAGCACACTAGCAATAGAAGATTATTTACTAGACCATCTACCGTTCCTTGAAGAAGTCGTCATTATTCGTGATAATCATGGCTATCCACAACCAATCGTAGCTATTGCCGATGGAGAACTCTTCCAAGAGGAATTATGGTTTAAAGCTATTGAAAACTTACCTCATCTAAATGAACCAATTATGATGGATTATGATAAAATTCCAAGAACAGCAACCATGAAAGTTCAACGACGTGAACTCGAACAATTGCTATTTGGTAGTAATTAATATGAATGGTAGTGAAAAAGCTCTCCGTGTAGCGTAATCGTCCAATCACCAATCGTATCAAAAACGAGCTCCCCGAAATAATCGGAGAACTCGTTTTCACTTCTATTGATTTAGGTTGTTACTCCTCATCAACTGATAAGATGTAACAACATTTTATTTTTTACTGTATATACGAAGTCAATTCTAATTCTGAAATGTTTAACTGTTGAGCTCCATTTTCAATAGACAAAAGGCCTTTCTTTATTAAGCCAACAATGGTTGTGAGGGCCCTTCTTCTCTACCTTCCATTCTTGCTAATTGTTTTTCTTCTGCCACATACTCTAAATGCGCATAGTAGCCATCTAGTTTCCTTGTTCGATCATCAAACATCGTTTGTTCCTCCTACAATAAGTATGCAGTCAATTCCGACTCTGACATATTTAATCTCTTTGCCCCA
>NZ_CAUPZT010000008.1:0-46257 GCF_963515615.1 uncultured Granulicatella sp.
ACATATAATCATCTCTTTCTATTTAAAATTTTCTTTAAATAGATAATACTCCTTCTGAGATCAAAATGCAAGAGTTATTTAAAAATATTTTTAAATAGATATTCTAATTTTAAGCAATAAAAAAACACCGGTGTTTTAAGTCCGGTGTTTTAGATAAGTTCCGAAAAACTTTATCGCAATTATTATTTAAATTTATCATTCATGAATTCTAAGATCACGATTGGATAACAGATGATTCTCATTCAACAATAAATTTTTAAGAAATAACTCTAGATACTCTGTCGTTTCGTGAATTCCTTTTGGTAAATTCGTATAATTCGCACGAACAAGTGCATTTCTAAAATACCATGAATGTTCTGCAAAACTCTCATTCGTCACAGTAAACCCAAGAGTTCTTAAATATTTAATAAAGAATACAGCAGTCGTTCTTGTATTTCCTTCTCCAAAAATATGGATTTGCCATAATCTAGAAATAAACACCGCTAAATGATGAATGATTTCCTCCATTGTCAACCCTTTATAACTAAACTCTCTTTCTCTAGAAAAATCATACTCAAGGGTTGCCTCTAATTCAGATGCACTTCCATACAAAATGGTATCTCCATCTAGTACCCATTCTTTTTTAGTAATATTATACTCTCTTATCTTACCTGCATGCAGATAAATTCCTTCAAATAATTTTCGATGAATAGAAATATACTCCTGTGGAGTGAAGGAAAATGCTGTTTCAGAAAGAAGTTGTGCAATTCGAGAAGCTACTTTATCTGCTTCTTCTGTACGTTCGCTTTCAGGAGAGTGTACTTCTTTTTCTTCATAATAAGAGTCAATTCGGTCTAATGCTTCTTCAATCGTAATGTACCCTTCAATATTCTGGGTAGCAGTTATGATTAAATACTGAGATGGTTTTAATCCATCAACATCTTGTAAACCAATAGCTGTACGCCATGCATAGACCTTTTTCTTTTTATCTGGCTCTGATTCTTTTAAGTATTCTTTAAATGGATCTATTTCCATCCCATCAAACTCCTTCCCTAGAACATTTACAGTATTAGTATAACATTTTTTTCAACGTTTATCATCTGTAGGAACGTTAATGAATGATGACACAACAAAAACGACTTTTTACCGTAGTATTAGTAATATAAGCCTTTCAGGCTTATATTACAGGAAAACTTGAGACCTTAGGCTCAAGTTTTAGCAATGAGATTCGCTTTAGCGAAGCTGCTTGCGTCCTTTACTACAGTAAAAAGTCATTTAAAAAATTATTTCTCTTCTTCGTTAAGGTTAAGCACTGACATGAACGCTTCTTGTGGTACTTCTACTGATCCCACTTGTTTCATACGTTTCTTACCTTCTTTTTGTTTCTCTAATAACTTACGTTTACGAGAAACGTCCCCACCATAACATTTTGCCAATACGTTTTTACGTAGTGCTTTAATGTTTGTACGAGATAAAATTTTATTTCCAATTGCTGCTTGAATTGGCACTTCGAATTGTTGACGAGGAATTAATGTTCTTAATTTTTCTGTAATGGCTTTACCACGATTATAAGCAAAGTCCTTATGAACGATAATACTTAAAGCATCGACTACTTCACCATTTAACATAATATCCATCTTCACTAGTTTACTTTCACGATAGCCGATTAAATCATAATCTAATGATGCATATCCTTTTGTACTTGATTTCAATGAATCGAAGAAATCAAAAATAATTTCAGATAGAGGCATTTCGTAAATTACATTAACACGATATTCATCTAAGTAATCCATTGTTACAAAAGTTCCACGTTTACGTTGGCAAATATCCATGACACTTCCCACATATTCATTCGGTACCATAATAGATGCTTTTACATAAGGTTCTTGAATCGATTGAACACTAGATTGGTCTGGCATTTCAGCAGGGTTAGACACCACTACTTCTGTACCATCTGTTTTTTGAACATGGTAAATTACTGATGGAGCTGTTGTAATTAAGTCTAAATCAAATTCACGTTCTAAACGTTCTTGAATAACATCCATATGTAGTAATCCTAAGAAACCACAACGGAAACCAAACCCTAATGCTTGAGAAGTTTCAGCTTCGAATTGTAACGCAGCATCATTTAATTGTAATTTTTCTAATGCATCACGTAAATCATTATATTTAGAAGAATCAATTGGATACAAACCACAGTATACCATTGGATTCATTTTACGATAACCGGATAACGGTTCGCTTGCTGGATTATTCGCTAATGTAACAGTATCCCCAACTCGAGTATCTTGGATTGTTTTAATTGAAGCTGTAATATATCCTACATCCCCAACCATTAAGTAATCACGACTAATTGGTTTTGGAGAGAAAATACCAACATCAACAACATCAAAAGTTTTTCCATTACTCATTAATTGAATCTTGTCACCAGGTCTTACAATTCCGTTTTGAATACGAACATTTAAGACTACTCCACGATACGCATCATAAACTGAGTCGAAAATCAACGCTTGTAATGGCGCTTCTAAGTCTCCAGTAGGTGCTGGAATTTTATGAACGATTTGTTCTAAAATTTCTGGAATCCCAATTCCCACTTTAGCACTTGCAAGAACGGCTTCACTTGCATCAATCCCAATTACATCTTCAATTTCAGTACGAACACGTTCAGGATCTGCAGCAGGTAAGTCAATTTTATTAATAACTGGTACAATTTCTAAGTCATTATCAATCGCTAAATACACATTCGCTAATGTTTGAGCTTCAATCCCTTGAGCAGCATCTACTACAAGAATTGCTCCTTCACAGGCTGCCAAGCTACGGCTCACTTCATACGTAAAGTCCACGTGCCCTGGAGTGTCAATTAAGTGGAAAATATACTCTGTTCCATCATTGGCATCATACGTTAATTCTACTGCATTTAATTTAATTGTAATTCCACGTTCACGTTCTAAGTCCATAGAGTCTAATAATTGATCTTGCATTTCACGGTCAGCTACAGTATCTGTTGCTTGTAAAATACGGTCTGCTAAAGTTGACTTTCCATGGTCAATATGCGCAATAATCGAGAAGTTTCTGATGCGCTCTTGTCGTTTTCTCATTTCTTCTAAATTCATTCATAATCTCCTTCATATCTAAATTAATAACGGTAAAAAGACTTGTGCAATTCCTAGGAAAAAGAAGAATCCTAGAACGTCTGTTGCCGTTGTTACAAAAATGGTTGATGAAATAGCTGGGTCTAATTTCATAGCTTTTAATACTAAAGGTACAAAGAACCCAAAAATCGCTCCCACCATTAAATTCATTGCCATTGCTAAAACTACAATAATCGATAAATAAAAGTTTTGATAAGGAATATATAGCGCAAGCGCCGCTACAACTCCAGTAATAAGTCCATTCATACAGCCTAGAACAATTTCATTCCAAACATACTTTTTATCTTTTTCTAATGATAATTGTCCTAATGCAATTTCTTGAATTGCTAGAGCTAGAGTTTGAGAAGCTGAGTTTCCTCCCATCCCCGTAATAATCGGCATGGCAACCGCAAGAACAACGACTTGTTCAATCGTTGATTGGAACATCCCAACAACCGCTGAAGCCATAAAGGCTGTAATTAAATTAATTAATAACCAAGGTGTCCGTTTCTTAATCGATTCAATAAATGGTCCACCAATTCTTTCTGATCCTTCAACCCCACTAATTAAAAGCATATCTTCATGATGCTCTTCTTGAAGAACGTGGACGATATCATCAATAGTAATAATCCCTATCAAAACGCCCTTCGTACTAACTACTGGTACAACTGATAAGTCATATTTTGAAGATAAACGAGCTACTTCCTCTTGGTCTTCTTCAGGAACTACAGAAATAATATTTGTATGCATTAAATCGTGTAAACTGACATCTAATTCATTTGTAAATAAGTCACGAATATCAATCCAACCAATTAATTGATTTTGGAATGTTGTGACAAAAATCGTATGAATGACTTCTGTATTTGGAGAAATTTCTCTTAACTTGGTCAATGTTTCTTCAACGGTTAAATGTTCCTTCACGGAAATAAATTCTGTCGTCATAATCCCTCCGGCAGAATCTTGAGGATATTTTAACATCGTTTGAATTTCGTCTTGAGAAGAACCCTTCATCATATTCAAATATTTTTTACGAATTCCAATTGGCAGATTTCCTAAAATATCCACGACATCGTCATTAGACATTTGTTGGAATAATAATCCTACACGGCGGAATGGTAGTTTTTCTAACATTCGAATTTGAAGTTCGGGGTCACTCACTTCCAAAATGGAAGCTAATCGTGTATTGGAAATGGTATACATGAAGTTTTTAAGGACTTCATCAGTAACTTCTTCCAATCCTAGAGCAATATCGATTGGATAATTCTGGTTGAATAATTCCCTAATTCTTTTGACATCTTTAGATTCCACCATTTGTTCAATAATTTTGGACATATCCATCGTTTATCACTCCATTCTGTAAACATACTATTAGTAGTATACCATATTTTAGCGATATAAAAAAAGAGATACCCTTAAGATATCTCTGTTGTTTGGAAGATTATTTTGCTTGAAAAAGGACATGATGAATAAAATTTTGTCACTATTTTTTATTTTTTCCTGTTTAAACACTAATTGTTACTTTCACTCCATCATTTTCATTTTTAATTTCTAATGTTCCATAATGTAATTCTGACACTCTTTTAACAAAAGCTAGTCCTATTCCAAAATGGGCATCATTCAAATTGCGATTTTTATCTTTTCGGTAAAATAATGAATCTGCATGTTGTAATGTTTCATCAGTTAAATGCGCACCATTATTCCAAATACTAATCACTAACTGCTGATGAACATATTGTAAATCAACTTTGATTGCTTTTTTATCTGATGTACTATATTCCAGTGCATTTTGCATCATATTCATTACTGCTCTTAATACATAATTCAAATGAAGATATACTGTGGCATTTTTATCTATCTGTTCATCATATTGGAATGTAACAATGCTTTTGTCTTTTAGCAAATAATGGATTTCTTGATCAATGGACTCAATCACATCTTGTAAGGAATACTCTTTCCATTCATTTTTATTCTCATAGAAAGTTTTCGAATAAAGGAGTAATCGATTAATATATTCAATCATATGATTGCTTGCTATTTTGATATCTTGAATATGGGGAAGATATCTCCCTTCAATAGCTGATTGAGATAACAGTTCAGAATTTCCTTGAATAACTGTTAATGGTGTTTTTAAATCGTGGGAAGCTGCTGACACTTTAAAAGCTAATGCTTCCTTTTGTTTGCGCTCCTTTTCAAGCATCCCTTCAATTTGTTGTTGCATATAATTGATTTTTTGATTTGTCTCAAGAAATTCTAAAATCGTTAACGCTTCTGTTAAATCAGTTGATTCTAACCACATGGATTGATGGTAAACGATATTCATCTCTTTATGAATTTTTAATAGTAATTGTCGTATATTTATACTAACAATTACTAATAAAGCAATACAGATATAAATCCAAGAAAAAATGTTCAACAATACAGGATGAGCTGTTTCTTCACCAGCTACCTTAATAGAAATCGACAATAATGGAAGTAGGTACAATACTAAAATAGCAATCACAAACTCTATTATAATGGTAAGACATGTCTTTTGAACAAGTTGTTTAAAGGTTATTTTATTTTCCATTTATAGCCGCCTCCCCTCATTGTTTCAATCGGATTTAAGTGGTAAGGTTTAAATTTTGAACGTATTTGATACATATATTCAGAGATGGATCTAAATTGAGTATTAGAACTGTTAGGATAGACAACAGTATAAATTTCTTCAATGGTAAATATTCTTGAGGTTTGACTAGCTAGTAACTGTATAATCATAAATTCTCGGTTCGTTAATTTGATTTCATTTTCCTCAACAAAAACTGTTTTTAAATTCATATCTATTAAAATCGAACCAAATTCTAATCGTTTACCATTTTGTCTATTTCGTTCTTCACGTCTAAGATGCATTTTAATTCTTGCTAAAAACTCTTTTACTGAGAATGGTTTAGTAATATAATCATCTGCTCCTGCTAACAATCCATTCACTAAATCTTCCTCCATATCTTTAGCTGTAATAAAAAGAATTGGCGCTTTAATCTGTTCTCTAATTTCATTACAAATCGCTATGCCATCTAGTGGCATCATAATATCTAATAATATTAAATCAAAGTCGACAAAGTCACAGATATTTACTTCCTCAATACCATTTCTAGTAGTAACCTCATAATCATTTAACTGTAATATATTTTTGATTAATCTTAAAATAGTTTCGTCATCATCAATGACTAGAATTTTATATGACATACCCCAACACTCCTATCTTGCTTTCATTTTACACTTTTTAGATGCAAATGGTAATAGGCTAATCCAATAAAAACTATTGTCCATAATGATTGAATCAAAAGTCCTTCTGTAACACTTGGATAAATAGAAATTTCTTTGATAGAAAAACTATTCATAGTCACTAATACCGGAAGTACATTCATCCTAGAAGAATATTGTAATAATAGCTGACCTAGTCCTAACAACATGGATAATACAATTGTCAAAGAAGATACCATCGATTCCATGAGTATTGTTAGGCATAATGTAATCATACTAATTTGAATCGTTGCTAACATAGGTGGAATAAGTTTCAACAATAGCTGACGAACAAATTCAAGATTCAATTGAAATTTAAAATAGAATGCTACTAAACCAATCCCTATTCCAATAGCTATACAAAAACAGCATAAAATAGAGAACAGAGTTACAGCTGACTTCATACAAAAGAATTTCAAACGACTAGGAGTCAATAATAAACTTGTCCTTAACGAACTTTTTACAAACTCTCTTCCCCAAAACACCGCAGAAAAAACTGCAAAAATCGTTTGAACTAAATAAATACTTTGTAAAAACTGTGTCACTATAAAATCTCGATTAATCATTGAAGCAGATGGATTTAATGCCAGTAACATTGCTAATACAAATAAAATAGAAAATACTAAAGTAAGCAATAATCCTTTATGATAGATCATTTTGAAAAATTCACTTTTTATCTGATTTCGTAGCATTAATATTTCCCTCCTACATCACTTTTTTCAAATTGAACATATGATATTACACCAAAAATAAACACCCAAATACATAATAATGCGAGAGTCCAAAATGGATGAGTTGAAAATCTAGTATCCGATGATGCAATTAAATGATTTCCAAGTGCAACCGGAAGAACCTTCCCCCATTCAAAATGACTAGATAAAAACTCCCCAACATTATAAATTTGAGGAATTAAAAATAATAAGCTAGCAATGGATGTTCGAAATAGAAAAGCTATAAAGTAAGATAAAATCGTGAGACTTACCCATGCTAGTGTCGCCAATAAAATAAAGTACCAAACTTTCGAACTTAATAAAACACCTAGTCCTAAATTTCCTAATGTAAAATGAGCCACTTCAATGGTAACTATAATCGATAGAAATGAAAGAATAGCTGATAAAAGTGTTAACGTCATTAATTTAAAAAAGTATAAACTCTTCTTATTACAATTAGTTAATAAGGTAGTACGTAATTGATGATTTTTGAATTCACTTCCGCCATAAACAGCACCCAAAATAATCATTGGCATCATTCCTAACATAACTGTATCAAATCCTAAATATTCAATCGAAGGAATCGCTTCTGCCAAAATAGCTGTATTCTCAGGAGTAGCCTGTAACCCTATTTCTAAAACTGCTTTTATACCAAGATAAGCGAAAAATGGTTGAACAATAAAGATTAATAACAAAACAATCTTGAAAAGTTTTGAATAGCTAATCTTTAATAATTCACTATAAAATAACTTCATCTTCTTTTCCCCCTTCTTGAATCAAGTTGAAAAAGACTTCTTCTAAAGTTGCAGAATTCTTCATGATATTCTTTAATTCACCATTTGCAATAATTTTCCCTTTATGAATGAATACCACATCATCTGTCACTGCTTCGACTTCAGACAAAATATGTGAGGATAATAAAATCGTCTTTCCTGCTTCAGATTGTTCCTTAATAAAAATTCTTAACCAACGAATGCCACTAGGATCTAACCCATTTGTCGGTTCATCCAATATTAGAAACTGTGGATTTCCAAGTAATGCTGTTGCAAGACTAACCCTTTGTGTCTCCCCAAGAGATAAATGTCCAATAGACTCATTCTTTTTGTGGACAATATCCGTTATTATTAGTACCTCGTTAATTCTACTTTTCTCAATTCCATTACTGGCTGCTACGATTCTTAAATGTTGATAAACCGTTCGATCACTCGGTGAACCTAATCCATCAAAAGTTGCTCCTACAACAAATAAAGGATTACGGATATCCTTATAGTTCTTTCCTGCAATGATTGCTCTACCAGAAGTAGCTTGATCTAATCCTAATAATATTCGTAAGGTAGAACTTTTACCTGCTCCATTTGGACCTAAAAATGCAGTAACTCTCCCTTCCTTTGCCACAAAATTGATATCGTCCAATATAGTCGTATTTCCATATACTTTACATAAATTCTTAATTTCAATACTATTTTCCATAAAATCACTCCTCATACGATTTATAAATGTATTGTAGAGTAACAACTTCAGAATAATTTCAGAAAAAGAATGGAAAAGAAAATTTATGCAAAAAAAGAAGACTTCCTATAGTAGTAAGCGTAACAGTAGCCAATTGGCTACTGTTACTAGGAAAACTTGAGACCTAGGCTCAAGTTTTAGGCAAGAGACTCGCATTTGCGAGGCTACTGCCGTCCTTTACTACTATGACAGGAAGTCATTCACATCATATACGGACTCTCATTAGGTCACGTAAAACAAGAAGACTTCCTATAGTAGTATGAGTAAGATAAGCCTATTTGGCTTATCTTACAGGAAACTTTGAGACCTTAGGCTCAAAGTTTAGGCATGAGACTCGTTCCACGAGGCTGCTGCCGCCCAAATACTACTATGTTAGGAAGTCATTCGAAAAATTGTATTATTTAAAACTGTCCTTAAACGCATCCTTCATTTTATCGAAGAAATTACCTTCGCCCTCAACATGAGTACCCGCTTCTTTTCCGAAAATCTGCATCGCCTCACGTTGTTTGTCCGTTAAATGCTTAGGCGTTACAACACGTACTGTAACATGCTGATCACCCATTCCACTACCACGAAGTCTAGGAGCACCTTTTCCTCTTAAACGAAGAACCGTACCAGATTGAGTTCCCGCAGGAACTTTTAATTTCACTTTGCCGTGAACAGTCGGAACATCCACTTCATCTCCTAATGCAGCTTGAGCAAAGTTGATTGGAAGTTCATAGAAAATATCCGCCCCTTCCCGTTCAAACGTATCGCTCTTACCAACACGGAAAATCACATATAAGTCACCATAAGGGCCGCCATTTTCTCCAGCTTCCCCTTGTCCACGTAATGGCATTTGGTTTCCATTTTCTACACCGGCTGGGACTTTTACTTTCACTTTATGCGTTTCTTCTACATGTTTGTGACCATGACAAGTCTCACATTTTTCTTTGATTTCTTGTCCAGTACCACCACAGACATCACACGTTGTTTGAGACATCATTCTACCAAATGGTGTTGCTCTTTCAACATTGATTACACCTGAACCATGACATTTAGAACATGTCACAGGATCTGTACCAGGTTTTGCACCAGTACCATGACAAGTTTCACATTCTGCATTACGATGGTAATGAATCACTTCTTCTTTACCAAAAATCGCTTCTTCAAATGTTAAGTCCATGACATATTGTAAATCTGCCCCTTGACGTGGCATATTGGCACGATTTCCACGACGACCACCGCGGCCTCCAAAGAATGTATCGAAAATGTCTTCGAATCCACCTGTATAACTTCCAGAGAATCCTTGACCTCCGAAACCACCAAAGCCTTCAAAACCGCCTCCAAAACCGCCTCCAGAGAATCCTGAGTTTGGATCGTATGAAGCATGCCCATATTGATCATACGCAGCACGTTTTTGACTATCACTTAAAACTTCATAAGCTTCTGCTATTTCTTTAAATTTCTCTTCCGCTCCAGCTTCTTTATTAATATCTGGATGGTATTGTTTGGATAATTTACGATAAGCTCGTTTAATATCTGCATCGGAGGCATCTTTGGAGACTCCGAGTACTTCATATAAATCACGTTTTGCCACCATTATCCCTCCTTATCATATCATTCTACAAAAGAGCGAGTGGAAGAAGTTCTCCCACTCTTACTTGCTCTATATTAGTCTTGTACTTCTTCGAAGTCAGCATCTACTACGCCATCTTGTGGTTGAGAGCTTGCTTGTTCAGCTCCTGCTGCTCCTTGAGCTGCTTGGCTAGCTGCTGCTGCTTGTTCATATAATTTTACTGATAAGTTTTGAACAACTTCATTTAAAGCGTCACGTTTAGCTTTCATTGCTTCTAAGTCATTTGCTTCTACAGCTGCTTTTAATTCATCACGAGCTGTTTCAGCTTTCTTAACATCTTCAGCATCTACTTTGCCTTCTAAGTCTTTCAATGTTTTATCTACAGTGAAGATTAATTGATCCACTTCATTACGTAAATCTACTTCTTCTTTACGTTTTTTATCTGCTTCAGCATTCGCTTCAGCATCTTTTACCATACGTTCAATTTCTTCGTCTGATAAACCTGATGAAGATTTAATTGTGATTGTTTGTTCTTTACCAGTACCTAAGTCTTTTGCACGAACATTTACAATACCGTTTTTATCGATATCAAATGTTACTTCGATTTGAGGCACACCACGAGGTGCAGCTGGGATATCTGTTAATTGGAAGCGACCTAAAGTTTTGTTGTCTGCTGCCATTGGACGTTCCCCTTGTAATACGTGAACATCTACTGCTGGTTGGTTATCTGCAGCTGTTGAGAATACTTGTGATTTACTTGTTGGAATTGTTGTATTACGATCGATTAATTTCGTAAATACACCACCCATTGTTTCAATCCCTAATGATAATGGAGTAACGTCTAATAATACGATATCTTTCACATCACCTGAGATAACTCCACCTTGGATTGCAGCACCCATTGCTACTACTTCGTCAGGGTTTACTGATTTATTTGGTTCTTTACCAGTTTCTTTACGAACAGCTTCTACAACTGCTGGAATACGAGTTGATCCACCAACTAAGATAACTTGGTCAATTTCACTTGCTGATAATCCTGCATCGCTTAATGCACGACGAACTGGTTCTTTTGTACGTTCTACTAAATCTAATGTTAATTGGTCAAATTTAGCACGAGTTAATGTTACTTCTAAGTGTAATGGTCCAGCTTCACCAGCAGTAATGAATGGTAAGCTAATTTGTGTTGAAGTTACACCTGATAAATCTTTTTTAGCTTTTTCAGCAGCATCTTTCAAACGTTGCATTGCCATTTTATCTTGTGATAAATCAATTCCGTTATCACGTTTAAATTCAGCAACTAAGAATTCAATAATTTTGTTATCAAAGTCATCTCCACCTAAGTGGTTGTCTCCTGATGTTGATAATACGTCGAATACGCCATCTCCTAATTCTAAGATAGATACGTCGAATGTACCACCACCTAAGTCGAATACTAAGATTTTTTCTTCATGGTCTACTTTATCTAAACCGTATGCTAAAGCTGCTGCAGTTGGTTCGTTCACGATACGTTCTACTTCTAAACCTGCGATACGTCCTGCATCTTTAGTTGCTTGACGTTGAGCATCGTTGAAGTAAGCTGGTACAGTAATAACTGCTTTTTCAACTTTTTCTCCTAAATATTCTTCAGCATAGCCTTTTAAGTATTGTAAGATCATTGCTGAAATTTCTTGTGGTGTATATTGTTTACCTTCGATTTCAACTTTATATGATGCATCACCCATATGACGTTTAATAGATGAAATAGTGTTTAAGTTTGTTACAGCTTGACGTTTTGCAACTTCTCCTACTTGAATTTCACCATTTTTGAACGCTACAACTGAAGGTGTTGTACGGTTTCCTTCTGGGTTTGGAATAATTTTAGATTCATTTCCTTCTAATACAGCAACTGCTGAGTTTGTAGTTCCTAAGTCAATACCAATAATTTTACTCATAATTCATACACTCCTATAATTTTAAATTTTAAATTTTAAATTTTTTAGTTGGCTTATTGAGAGACAATAACCATTGCTGGTCTTAATACACGGTCTTTCAACATGTAGCCTTTTTGAAATACTTGAACAACAACATCACTTTCTTGTCCTTCTTCAGCTGGAATTGCTTGAACAGCGTGATGTTTATTTGGATCGAATGGTTGATTTAATGCTTCAATTTCTTCAATACCTTCTTCTTTTAAGGCATATAAGAAACCTTCATATACCATTTCAATCCCTTTTTTAAGATTTTTCGCTTCTTCTGATTCACTAGGTGAGGCAATCGCTCTTTCTAGA
Organism: uncultured Granulicatella sp.; assembly: GCF_963515615.1. Classification (GTDB taxonomy): domain Bacteria; phylum Bacillota; class Bacilli; order Lactobacillales; family Aerococcaceae; genus Granulicatella. Next base: position 12,434 of record NZ_CAUPZT010000008.1, read on the forward strand.
TTATCAATGACATTCAATAAGTTTTGTGCTAGAGATTGACTACGATACTTCGCTGCATCTTGTCTTTCTTTTGCATTTCTTTTTTGAATATTCGCAATTTCTGCAGATAAGCGATATACTTGGTCATTTAATTGAGAAACTTCTTGTTGTAATTTTTCTTCAACAGAAGGTTCAACTTCTTCGGTTTCTTCGACAGTTTCTTCAAACTCTTCAGTTTCAGGAGATTTCTCTTCTTCTACTTCTTGAGTTTGTTGAACGTCTTTTTCTTCATTTGTTTCCAAGCTTCCATCTCCTTTTATAAATTTCTATAATATTGCTCCATTGTTGTTGTGAGCTCTTCTTGTAATCCTTTGACAATCGATAGGACATTCGAATACGGCATATTTTTAGGTCCTAATAAAGCAATGATTCCTTTATCGTGTTTTGGAGTTTCATAGCTTGCTGTAATAATACTAAATTCTCCTAATAATGGATCATCCATCTCAGACCCTAAACGAATTTGGATATCTCGGTTAGAAGGCATCACTAATTCGTGCATCTTCGATTGGTCATCCATTAATCGATAAATTTCTTTTAAATGATGGACATTGGCATGTGAGTCGAAGTAGTTTAATAAATATCTTCTTCCTGCAACATGGAGTCTATCTTGTTCAAATTGGTTCATCATATCTTGAATCACTTTAACAATTTGAATTTGAGAATTCATATATCGATTCATTAAAGCTGGTAAATCAGACTTCAAACGTTGGAGAACTGTTTCTAGTGGCAAGCCAATCAATTCCTCATTAATGATTCGAACGACTTTATCTAAGTCAGAATCATCAATCGCACTTGGAATCGAGTAAACTTTATTTTCAACTAAACCATTGCTCATGACTAAAATCGCCATCACTTGGTTTAGCCCTAGTCGAACAAGTCGAAATCCGGATAATGTAGCACTCCTTACTTCGGGTCCAATGGAAATTGTTGTGTAATTCGTCAGTGTCGACAAAATATCTGCCGAAACTTTAAAGACATCTTGAATTTCCATGGTCGATTGTTGGAAAGTTTCACGGATTTGATTTCGAATACTTAATGAAACTGGACTGTTCTGAACGGGTAAAATATTATCTAAATAATAGCGATACCCTTGATTCGATGGAACTCGTCCTGAAGAGGAATGGTTCTTTTCAAGATATCCCATCTCTTCTAGTTTCATCATTTCATTTCGAATGGTTGCAGAGCTAACTGCTAAACCCGTTTGCTGCATCAGCTTTTTTGATCCAACTGGTTCTAATGTTTCCGTATATAGTTGAATAATCGATTGTAAGATTAGCAATTGTCTATCGGTTAACATTTTGGTCACCTCTCTTTAGCACTTGACTAAGACGAGTGCTAACCACATGTATAATTTATCATATTGGTCAAAGTAAGTCAATAATAAAACACTCGGACTTTAGTCTGATTTTAAAAATATTTTTATTATAGCAAAAAAGGCTACGTATCGGGATTTTTCCTTTACATAACCTTAAATTATCTAATAATATATAGACTGTACTATGTAGTAGCAAGGTCGCAAGCAGCCAGCTAACGCTGTCTCATTGTTAAAAATTAAGACTGTAGTCTTAATTTTTCCCTGTAGTTTACTACTACATATCAGTCTAATATTTTTTGACCTTTATTATAGTTTCTCTTTTAAGGTGCGAACCATGTATTCTCCAACGTCAATAATTGGGAGTTTGGTCAAACTTTCTAATTCTTCTTTGATATATGGAAAATGAGTACATCCTAAAATAACTGCTTCTACATTGCTTCCATTGAAAAATGAAAATAAACTACTAAAGTCAAACTTTGTCGCAATTTCTTTTGGTGAGAGATTAGCTTCAATCGATTTGACTAATTCAAGCAACGTAATTCCGATGACTTGTAAACTTGGATTAGCTTTATATAAATTATTCTCCACTCCCATTAAACCATGAGAGTTTGCTGCCATTACAGCCACTTGTTGATAATCCATTGCTAATTGACGATACATTTGCATTGGCGTAATCATAGGCAAATCATACTCCTGAGATAATTGATCAAAATCTACTACCGAGCTAAGAGAATTACAATAAACAAAAATGGCATCATATTCCGCTCGAAGTTCTTCAATCTTTTCTCTCATAAAACTCATTCGATATTCACTAGATGAAGATTGAAAAGTTGTTTGTTCAATCGGATTATTCGAAATAGGAACTGGCAAAATATCGACAAAGCTATGCTTTTCTAATAATTCCTTTCCTAATCTTGAATCAACAGGAGTTCCTCCCATTACTGCAATTTTCATCTCTATCACCTCTTGTTCACTTTTTGCTAGTGTAACATAGGATAGTAGAAATGGAAACAGAAGCGAATTTCTTTTATTTTAAGAAACTATATTTTATTATTTTGTTTCCTTTTCTCCTTGTTTAATCTATACAGCTCAAAACCTGTATAAAAAATTTGAAAATAAATTTGACTAGGAATTCGATTTTTAAAGTATTCAGTAAAATACGCCAAGAAAATGATAATAATATTTGTAGCTGTTACAAGTAAGAACCTTTTAGAATGTAACAATAATGATGCATATTCTTTAATATTTTTCATAAAATAACTCTTCTTTCTCATAAGGATTATATTTACAATTAGATATTACCAGTAATTTTAAAAAAATATTATAATACAATCAAATTTATGGATAAAGAACTTAAGCATTCTCTTCCGTAAACTTCTTCAACACTTTCTGATGTTCAATAGCTTTTGAAATATCATTCATGAAATAGAAATATTCGATACACTTCTTGCATAATTTTTCACCTTCGTATTTATTTTGTGTACCAATTAAATAGAGTCCTTTAAAAAATTTACATTGATTTTTTTCATAATATAATTCTGTATGATCTAAATGCTTTTCAATAATGTCTATTACTTCTATTGCAGAATTAAAATTTTTATCCTTCAAATCTGCATAACAAACATTCAATAAAATTCGAGAAAAAATCTCTGTATAATTTTTATCTGAATAAAATAATTGACTCTTTCGATAAATCATTTTCACTAATTTGTGTCTCATATCTGATGACATAAATCCTACAAAATTACCAAACAAACTAATTTCATATCGTCCACATTCATCAACAGTTAGGATATACTGAATAATTTCCTGAATTTCATGATGATTTAATGGAGTGTTAGAAAATTTATCAATATAAGCCTTCAATAAAATGACATTATGTTTATGTCGAATATTATCTGATTTACTCTTTAATTCAATTTCTCGAGTTAATAATTCATTTAGTAAGTACAAATCATTGTTTGCTACTGCAATAGATAAGTCTTTTAAAAAAGTAGATTGGTTATTCTGAGTCTTATCTAAGAGTAATTCAAATTCAAAAAGTGAAATATTCAATCTATCTAATAGTTTCAATAAAGTTTGAAAAGAGATATCATTTTCACCACGTTCAATTTTTGACAAATGATTTTTGGATAAAATTCCATCTGATAAATCAAATTGAGAAATTCCTTTCTGTTCTCTAAGAAGTTTTAATAAATGACCATATCTATTCACCCTAATTACCTCCACTATTCAAATTTGATTACTTTTTTATTTAAAATGATTGTATCACATATATTATTCAAAAAGGAGTAAAGCAATGATAAATTTATGCTACTTAATTTACATTATAATATCAATAATAGATAAATTGAATATTATGGTTATTATTGAAATAAATAATATAATATCCATAAAATGAAAAGTTAATTTATTATAAAAAAAAAGAAACAGTTTGCTTTCGCAAACTGTTTCTTCTCTTCATTTCATTATTTAGTTGCACGACGTACGTATGTACCTTCTGAAGTGTTTACTTCTAAGTACTCGCCAGCTTCAATGAAGTCTGGAACGTTTACGACTAATCCTGTTTCCATTGTTGCTGGTTTACCAGAACCTGTAACTGTAGCACCTTTAATAGATGGTTGAGTTTCAGTTACTTGTAATACAACTGTTGAAGGTAATGAAACCCCAATTACTTCTGTTCCGTAGAATTGGATTTTAACTTCCATGTTTTCCAAAATGTATTTCAATTCGTTTTCGATTGTTTCTTCTGGAATTTCATATTGTTCATAGCTTTCTAAGTCCATGAATACACCAACGTTATCTTGGCTGTATAAGTATTGAACGTCTTTTGTATCGATGTGAGCACGTTCTACTTTTTCATCAGGTCTCATTGTAGTATCAACTGTTGATCCGTTACGAACGTCACGGATTTTCATACGCATTACAGTATTTCCTTTACCTGGTTTGTGGTGGCTGATTTCCAACACTTTAATTAATTTTCCATCAAGAATGAAAGTCATTCCTGCTTTTAAATCACTTACGTTAATCATGTTAACTCTCCTTCATATTTTGTTTACTATACGTTTATACCATATTTTTTAGAAAAATGCACTAGTCAAGTCCAACTCTGTGGAAAATTTCATCAACTTGTCGAATATGATAGTGATAATCAAAGGCATCATTCAATTCTTCAGCTGTTAAATGGGACATAATTTCTTCATGGTTTTCAATAATTTCTCTAAATGAACGTTGTTCATCCCACGCTAGTGCAGTACATGGTTGTACTAAGTCATAAGCTTTTTCACGACTTAATCCTTTATCAATTAATTTTAATAGAACACGTTGGCTATAAATTAATCCAAATGTTGCATCCATGTTTTTAAGCATACGGTCAGGAAATACCGTTAAGTTCTTAACAATATTACCAAAACGATTTAACATATAATTTAGTAAAATCGTGCTATCTGGAATAATAATGCGTTCTGCTGAAGAATGCGAAATATCTCTTTCATGCCATAAATTAACATTTTCATACGCTGTAACCATATGTCCACGAATCACTCTTGATAAGCCAGCCATATTTTCAGAACCAATCGGGTTTCTCTTATGCGGCATTGCAGAAGAACCTTTCTGACCTTTTGCAAAATATTCTTCCACTTCACGTGTTTCTGATTTTTGCAAGCCACGAATTTCAGTGGCAAATTTTTCAATACTAGTTGCAATTAAAGCAATCGTTGAAATATAATCAGCATGTAAATCTCTTGATAAAATTTGTGTTGAAATTTCTTGTGGACGAATATGTAACTGCCCACATACATAGGCTTCTACTGAAGTTGGAATATTGGCAAAAGTTCCAACGGCCCCACTAATTTTACCAGCTTCTACACCTTGGGCAGCACGTTCAAATCGTTCGATATTGCGTTTCATTTCGGAATACCATAATGCTAATTTTAAGCCAAAAGTTGTTGGCTCTGCATGTACACCATGCGTTCTTCCCATACATACCGTATATTTATGTTCCAGCGCTTTTTGTTGAATAATTTCTAGAAAACGTCTTAAATCTTTTCGTAAAATATCATTCGCTTGTTTTAATTGATAACCATAGGCAGTATCCACTACGTCTGTACTTGTTAGACCATAGTGAACCCATTTACGTTCTTCCCCTAATGTTTCGCTCACTGCACGAGTAAAAGCTACAACGTCGTGTCTTGTTTCTTCTTCAATTTCTAAAATTCTTTCCACTGAAAAACTAGCATTGTCACGAATTTTTTGGACATCAACTTTAGGAATTTCTCCCAACTCTGCCCAAGCTTCGCAAGCTAAAATCTCAACTTCTAACCAACAACGATAACGATTTTCATCTGACCAAATATTTGCCATTTCCGGTCTTGTGTAACGAGTAATCATACAAATGCCTCCTATTTTAAAATCATATCTATATGTTCAATTCCAACTAACTGATAAGGTTGTGACCAAACTTCGAAGTCTAATGATTCATAGAACTGCTGTAAATACGTTTGGGCATGAATCATAATAGGCTGATCAACATACCATTCTTGACAAATTTCTATCGCTCTTTCCATCAGTGCAGTTCCTTTTCCTTGTCTACGATAATCTTCATCAACAATGACACGTCCAATATGAGCTCCATCCACTTCTTGGAAAATTCGTAAATATGCAATCACTTTACCATTTTCATCTGTTTCAAATAAATGCCACGCTCTTTTATCAATCTCATCAATTTCTTGATAATTCAATTGTTGTTCCACAATAAAGGTCTGAATTCTTGCTTTATAAATTTCAATGACTTCTGTTTTCGATAACTCGTCAAAATTTTTCAAGTACCACATATTTTTCCCCTATTATTTTTCAAAATATTTTTTAGTATTTAATTCATCCTCTTTTAATTGAGCAATCAGTGCCTCTACTCCATCGAATTTTAATTCGTCTCTTAAATAATGCACCCATTTTACTCTTACTGGGAATTCATAAATATCTCTTTGGAAATCTAAAATATAGACTTCAATCGTAATTTTCGTTACATCATTAAACGTTGGATTCACTCCAATCGAAGCCATCGCAGGATACCACTGATCTTCTACTTGAATTTCTACAATGTAAACTCCTTTTTTCAATAAATAAGTATCCGTTGAAACATCAATATTCGCTGTTGGAAATCCTAATAAGGCACTTCCACGTCCAAAACCATGAACAACTTTTCCAATCATTGTATATTCATAGCCTAATAGTGCATTTGCTTCTTCGATTTGTCCTGTTTCTAAATAGTGTCGAATAGCAGTTGAACCAATCTTTTGCTCTTCAGTTTGTTGTTCTGAGATTGTTACAATCGAGAATCTTTCTTTTGCATATGTTGGTAATAATTCCATATTGGCAATATCTTTTTTCCCATAAGTGTAATCAAATCCCGCTACAACAGTTACAGCATTTAGCCCAACCATGTATTGATCAACAAATTCTTGCGGACTTAATGAAGCAAATTCTTTTGTAAAATCAATAACGTAAAAAATATCTATGCCAAATTCTTCTAATAACTCTACCTTTCTTTCAAAAGGAGAAAGATATTGTAATTCGTCTGGATCTGCTCCTTGGAAAATAATGGAAGGATGATGATCAAATGACATTAACGCTAATTTCACGCCTAATTCTTCAGCTTTTTCCTTTGCTTGTTGAATCACTTCCTGATGCCCTAAATGAATCCCATCAAAAAATCCAAGTGCTAACACAATCGGCTCTTGAACAATTTGAGAAGGATCATAAGGATGGGTGATTTTTATAATTTGCATGTTATCTCTCTTTCCTTAAAACATTTTAATCGGTTTTAATAGTCCTTTTTTCTCAGGATGAGGTCCGTATAAGGCTATTAATTCACCTTCAATATAAAAAGTTGAAGATTCTATCACTTGAGGTAATTCTTTAGTAGTTAAAATGGCACCATTTTTTACTTTTGTCATGAATTCCTCACTAATATCCACTCTAGGGTATGAACGAAATACTTCTTCTAAAGGTCGAAGGATCGATTCTGCTTGCTGTTGTTCCACTATAGCTTCTAATTGTGATAAGGTCACACATTGTTCTGACATAAATGGTCCACTTTTAATACGAGTTAACTGCGACATATGAGAAGGTACTCCTAGTTTTTCTCCTAAATCAACAGCTAATGTACGAACATAAGTCCCTTTACTGCAACTAACTTCAAAAGTCCATTTTTGTGTTTTCGTCACTTCATCATATTTAGGAGTCGAAGTTCGTTTAAACTCGTAGATATTTACTTTTCTTTCTGGACGTTCTACAACTTCTCCTTTTCGAGCATATTCGTACAGTCTTTTACCGTTAACTTTCACAGCAGAATACATTGGAGGAATTTGAGTAATTTCTCCAATGAAAGTTTCCATCATGGCATCAATTTCTTCTGTTGTAAATGGAGTCATAATCACTTCTTGTTTCACGATTTCTCCATGAGCATCTTCTGTTTCAGTCGCAATGCCTAAACAAATCTCTCCTTGATAGACTTTATTGGATTCTAATAAATACTCTACCACTTTTGTTGCTTTTCCAACACAAATTGGTAAAACGCCATCTACTTCTGGATCTAATGTACCTGAATGCCCTACTTTTTTCGTTTGTAATAAGCGTCTAACTTTAAAGACACAGTCGAATGAAGTCATTCCTTTTTCTTTCCATAGTGGTAAAATTCCGTCCATTGATTTCTTCCTTTTTTAATAAATTTAACTTAATAACTTATCATATTTTATCACAGATTTTCTTAAAAAAAAACAAATCCTATGCTAGAACCATACACTATACTTAGGAAAAAATATTAATGCTAGGTGTTTTGTAAATAAATGTGATATGATAGAAATACATTAAGTTAAAAGGAGTGACAACATGTCTCGTATAATCATAGTGACAGATTCAACTGCTGATTTAACCGAACAAGAAATCCAAGATTTCAATATTCATGTAGTTCCATTAAATATTACCATTCAAGACGAACATTATTTAGACGGTGAAACTATTACAAAAGAAGAATTCAAAAATAAAATGATTGCAAGTTCTGAATTACCAATGACTGCTCAACCTTCTATTGGTCGTTTTGTAGAATTGTATGATGAATTAGGAAAAGACGGTTCTGAAATTATTTCAATCCACTTAATGAATTCAATTAGTGGAACTGTGAATGCTGCAAGACAAGCAGCAGATATTACGGAGTCAACTGTAACGGTTGTTGATTCAGACTTCACTTCTCGTTCAATGGGGATTATTGTTCGTGAAGCTGCTCAAGCTGCAAAAGAAGGGAAAAGTGCTGAAGAAGTTTTAGAAGTTATTGAAAGTACTCGTCAACGTACGAAATTATATTTAACCGTTTTAAATTTAGATAATTTAATTAAGGGTGGCCGTATTAGTCGTGTCATGGGAGCTTTCTCGAATTTATTAAACATTAAACTATTCTTAGAAGTCATCAATGGTAAAATTGAGATTGTTCAAAAAGGGAGAGGTTTAAAATCTCTTCAGAAGAAATATGATGAAGTTTTTGAGGAAATGAAAGCTTGCCCTAATGGGATTCAAGAAATTGGGATTATGCATGCTGGATTAAATGAGTTTAATCAAGCTCAAATCGATACTTTACGTGAGTTATTCCCAGAGGCTAAACTTACAATTGTGATGACTTCACCCATTATTATGAGCCATACAGGCGTAGATGCAATGGCGGTTACTTACCTAACAAAATAGGACATCTTTTAATAGACTTCCTGTGATAGTAGTATTAGGACGGCAGCTGCTTCGCGTAGCGAATCTCATGCCTAAATTTTGAGCCTAAGGTCTCAAAATTTCCTGAACGATAAGCCAAAGGCTTATCGTTCCCATACTACTATAGGAAGTCTTTTTTTCAAATAAATAAGACAAACATCTTCTTAGTTTTTTCTAAGTTGATGTTTGTCTTTTGTTTTATATGAGTAAGTTTCCTACTAATATTCCGATATAGGTTCCTAATATATATCCTAATGTTCCTACTAACATGGTTGGTGCTACGAAGCGGTACCAGCCTTTTGAGACTGCCATGGCTGCTGCTGTTGTTGGACCTCCAATGTTTGCATTTGATGCTAAAATAGCTTCTTCAATGGTAAATCCAAACACTTTTGCCCCTAAGAATGTTATGAACATATTTACAAAGACCATAATGGCACAGAACACTAAAAGTAATGGAGATTTCGCAATTATCGCCTCAATTGAAGCTGGAATTCCAATTACAACAAAGAATAAGTAAATTAAGAAAGTTCCAATTTCATTTGCTCCATGAATTTTCTTGAAAAATGAAGAAAAAATTGTTGAAGCTGCAACTGTTAAAGTAGTTAGAATCAAATATTTATTAGAAATAAATTGAATCACACTGTTTTGTCCAAGAGTGGCAATTCCTTTTGATAAGCTAAAACTTTCCGTTACAATTACTACTGCAATCGCAAATACAAAGGCAATATCTTGTAAAGTCACTACTGTTTTAGAATGATACTCTTTAGAATCTTCTAATTCTTTATTTGAATAAGCTGATTTAAAATGTTTTTTGAAAAATGCCATAGATGGAATCATTAATAAAATTAAGAAATAAAATACCATTAATAAATTATCCGCTACAGTAGCTGCAGAAATTAATTCTTTTGGAATATCAAATGCAGAAGCAACTGCCACAAAATTAACTCCACCACCGATATAACTTCCAACCATCATTCCGGCAATATGATTCAATACGGGAATCAATTTTCCTAAGAACGCATATCCTACTAAAGCTCCTAATATAGTTCCTACAGAACTAATTAAGAAAATCATTAATAGACGTCCACTTTCTTTCCAAATTTGTTTTAAATCACATGTAAATAACAACATTGGAATCGCTAATGGAACTACAATATCCCATACTTGATCATAAACAGGTGATTCAACAGGAATGATGCCAACATTACTTAATGTAGCTGCTGCTAATAAACCAATAATCGGACCACTAATTTTCGATGCCCACTCATAATGATTTTCTAAATAAATACTTGCTGTTGCAATGACGATAATAATGGACCAAAGAATCCAAGTCTCATTTGCAGAAATCATAACACACCTCTTTTATTCATAGTGTGTTTATTATACCACAGTTAGAAAATTTTTCACGAAGTTATTTAAATAAATCAAAGCAAGAAAAATATTTTTCTATAGTAATATAGGACGCCAGTAGCCCCCTATGGGGTCTCTTGGCTAAAATTTGAGCCAAGGTCTCAAATTTCCCTAGTAAAAGTAGCCAGATGGCTACTTTTACGCATATTACTATAGAATTTTTTGTTTCTTTTTATCTTAAGAACTAATACTTCTTAGTACAAAACGTAAAATAATTATAATAAAAAATTACTCTCCGTAGTAGCTCAAGTAATGGAATCCTTTATCAGGATTCCATTACGGGAAAAATTGAGACCTTAGGCTCAATTTTTAGCAATGAGACTCGCAAAGGCGAGGCTGCTTGCGTCCCTAGCTACTACAGAGAGTTTCTTTTTTTATTATTTAACGTTGTTCGTCTTCTTGTTGGATACTCTTCAACAATTCTTCGATATGGTTTCCATAATCAACAGACTCATCACGTTTAAAAATTAATTCAGGCGTTTTATAGAGAGATAAACGTTTCCCTAATTCACGACGAATTAAACCTTTAGATTTTTCTAATCCACGTTCAGTTGCTTGACGTTCACTCGCTAAAGTTTGCAAAGTAGTATAATAAACCGTCGCAATTTGTAAATCGCCCGTTACATCTACCTCAGTAATCGTAATTTCTTGCACACGAGGATCACGAACTTTTTTTGACAAAATATCATTCACTTCTCTTAAAATCTCTTGAGAAACACGACCAACACGGAAATTTGCCATTTGATACTCTCCTCTCTTCATTCCATCATTTAACGACTATTTTCTTTTAATTTCAACCATTTCAAATGCTTCGATAATATCATCTACTTTAATATCATTGTAGCCTTCAATCATAATTCCACATTCAAATCCTAATTTCACTTCTTTAGCATCATCTTTGAAACGTTTCAAGCTTGCTAATTCACCTTCATAAATAACAATGTTATCACGGATTAAACGAACTTGGCTAGAACGTTTAACAACCCCTTCAGTAATATATGAACCAGCAATTGTACCTAATTTAGATACTGTATAAGTTTCACGAACGATAGCAGAACCAGTAATTTTCTCTTCAAATTCAGGATCTAACATACCTTTCATCGCTGTTTCAATTTCATCAATAACATTATAAATAATACGGTGTAAACGAATATCTACTTGATCAGATTCAGCTTGAATCTTCGCTTGAGGTGTAGGTCTTACGTTGAAACCAATAATAATCGCATTACTTGCTGTTGCCAAAGTAATATCACTTTCATTAATTGCCCCAACAGCTGTATGGATAATTTTCACACGTACACCTTCAACTTCAATTTTTTGTAAACTTGAAGCTAATGCTTCTACAGAACCTTGTACATCTGCTTTAATAATGACGTTAACTTCTTTCATTTCTCCATCTTTTAATGTTGAGAATAAGTTATCTAAAGTAATACGGCTTGAAGCATTACGTTGTTCAATTAAAGCACGTTTTGCACGTTCTTCACCGGCTGCACGAGCTGATTTTTCATCTTCAAATACTACGAAGCGGTCTCCTGCTTGTGGAGATGCATTTAACCCTGTAATTTCAACTGGAGTTGCTGGGACAGCTGTTTTCACACGACGTCCTTGGTCATTCACCATTACACGAACACGACCAAATGTATTTCCGACAACGATTGGATCTCCAACTTTAAGCGTTCCTTCTTGAACTAATAATGTTGCGATAGGTCCTTTTGTTTTATCTAAACGAGCTTCAATAACGGTACCTAAGGCTAAGCGATTCGCATTTGCACTTAATTCTTGCATTTCAGCTACTAATAAAATCATTTCTAATAATTCTTCAATATTTTGATTAAATTTAGCAGAAATTTCAACGAAGATTGTATCTCCACCCCATGCTTCAGGAACTAAACCTAAATCAGATAATTCTTGCATTACACGACCTGGATTAGCAGCTGGTTTATCAATTTTGTTTACAGCAACAATAATTGGAACATCTGCCGCTTTAGCATGGTTAATTGCTTCGATTGTTTGTGGCATTACACCGTCATCAGCAGCAACTACAATAATTGTAATATCTGTGATATCCGCACCACGAGCACGCATTGTTGTAAATGCCGCGTGACCTGGTGTATCTAAGAATGTAATTGGTTTGCCATCAATTTTAATTTGGTAAGCACCAATGTGTTGTGTAATTCCTCCAGCTTCTCCAGCTACTACAGAAGAATTTCTTAATTGGTCAAGTAAAGTTGTTTTACCATGGTCAACGTGTCCCATGATTGTAACAACTGGAGGACGAACTGCGTGTGAGTCGCTCTCTACAGCTGCTTCTTCAAAGTATACATCTAAATCAGAAATATCTTTTTCGATTTTTTCTTCAGCATCCATACCATAGTCTGCTGCTAATAATTCAATCGCATCTTTCGATAAACCTTGATTTAATGTTGCCATTACTCCTAATAAGAATAATTTTTTAATAATTTCTGCTGGTTCACGTTTAATCTTTTTAGCTAATTCAGCAACTGTCATTCCATCTGTATACACTAATACATCTGGTAATTCATGGAATTTACGTGCTGGGACTGCTGGTTTTTGTTCAGCATTCTTTTGTTGTTTACGATTATTTTTTTGATGACGGTTTTTCTTATTAAAGTTTTCTTGTTGATTACGTTCGCCACCACGTTTTTGATTTCCACGTTTGAAATCATTATTCTTTTTAGATTCACGATGATTTGAATATGATTCTTCATCATGATTCTGATGTTTTGGTCCTTTATTTGCCACTTTTTCTTGTTTTTGCATAGATTCCTTCTTATGTCCATGTTTATTTTGATTTTGGTTTGCTTGATGATTTTTATCCTGTTGTTTTGGTGAATGTGCTGGTTTATGTTCAGCTTTTTTCACTTCTTCTTTTTTAGCAGTTTCCTTTTTAGGTTGTTCTGTTTCTTTTTTTGCCTCTACTTTTTTATACACAGGAGTTTCTTTCTTTTCAACAACTTTCTTTGGCTCTTCTTTCTTTTTAGAAATTGAAGCTTTAATTGTTGCGATTTCTCCATCTTCCATTGTTGACATATGGCTGTTATAACTAATGCCTAATTGTTTTGCTTTTTCGATAATGTCCTTACTAGGTAGTTTTAACTCTTTTGCAAGTTCATATACACGTGTTTTTGACATACGTTCACCTTCCTATTCGTTCATATCGTTAAATCCTTTCATCTTCATCAGACTTTTTGTAAAACCTTGATCAGCAATGGCGATAATCGAACGTTGTTTTCCAATCGCCTGCGAAACTTCTTCCGTTGTAAATTGCTGAATAAAAGGGATTTCATAATATTCACATTTGTTTTTGATTTTCTTTACGGTATTCTCACTACTATTTGTTGTACAAATAACGAGATTCACTTTTTCTTTTTGAATACTTTGCAGTACTTGCTCTTCTCCAGATATTAGTTTACGAGCACGTGTCGCCATACCTAATAAATTAAGAGCTTTCTTTTTATCAATGCTTTCCATCACTAAATAACTCTTTTCTAGCTTTTTGGTGATCCACATATTGTAATAGTTCTTCATAGAAACTATCTGGGATTTCAATTTCTAATTGACGTTCAAATAAATGATTCTTCCAAGCTTTTTCAACAAGAGTCGGTTCTAATGTAATATAAGCTCCTCTTCCATTGACTTTTCCAGTAGGATCAATTTGAGCGACACCTTCACTGTTACGAACGATCCGTACCAATTCTTTCTTAGGCATCATTTCTCCAGAAGCTATACAACGACGCATTGGAACTTTTCTTTTTTTCATAAGATGCCTCCTTCTTGATTATTCTTCAACTGTAGGTAATTCTGAATCTAATTGGTCTAAATATTCTTGATAAGCTGATTCTGATTTAATATCAATACGGAAACCAGTTAATTTAGCTGCTAAACGAGCATTTTGTCCACGTTTCCCAATCGCTAATGATAATTGATGATCTGGAACTACAACGATGCAGCTATTACGATCAGAATCAAAATCTACTTTCACAACTTGTGCAGGATTTAATGCATTCGCAATGTATACAGATGGATCTTCGTTCCATTCAACGATATCCATATTTTCGCCATTTAATTCATTTACGATATTTTGAACACGTTGTCCACGAGGTCCTACGCAAGTACCAACTGGATCTAAGTTCGTATCTCTAGAACGTACTGCAACTTTCGCACGATCTCCTGCTTCACGAGCAATAGAAACGATTTCTACAACTCCTTCGTAAATTTCAGGAACTTCTTGTTCAAATAAACGTTTTAATAAATCTGGATGAGTACGACTTACGAAAATTAATGGACCTTTAGTTGTGTTATCAACTTTAGATACTAATACTTTAATCCGTTGATCTGGTAAATATTCTTCAGTAGGAATTTGATCTTGTTTTGTCATTCCTGCAACAATTTTACCTAAATTTACATATACATAACGGAAATCTTGACGATCAACTACACCTGTCATAATTTCATTTTCGTATTCGATAAATTCATTATAAATATTTGTACGTTCAGCATCTCTTAAACGTTGCATAATGACTTGTTTCGCTGTTTGTGCAGCAATACGTCCAAAATCTTTTGGAGTTACTTCAAAACGAATTTTATCTCCAACTTCATAAGCTTTATGTAATTCATGAGCTTCGTCAATACTCACTTCAAGTGTTGAATCAAATACATATTCCACAACTTCTTTCACAGCGTATACATGCATTTTTCCTTTTTTAGCATCAAATTCAACTTCAACATTTTGTGCTTGTCCATAGTTTTTCTTATAAGCAGAAACAAGAGCCGCTTCTAATGCTGTAATCACAACTTCTTTAGAAATCCCTTTTTCTTCTTCAAGAATATTTAATGCTTTAATCATTTCTTTACTCATAATGTGACTCCTTTGTCAAAAATGTTTCTAATTGATTCCTAGAATTGAATCGCTAATCGAGCTTTTGCAATATTTTCACGCACAATCGTAACTGATTTTTTACGCGTTTTAATTTTCACTTCTAAAGTCACTGACTCATCAGTTACTTCCGTTAAAAATCCTTCTAAAAACTTTTCACCTTCAACTTGTTGATAGAAAGATAAATGAACATATTGTCCAATCGCTTCTTTCAAATCTTTCTCAGTTTTCAGAGGACGTTCAGCACCAGGAGAAGATACTTCAAGGAAATACGCTTGAGGAATCGGATCTGGATCTTGTGAATCTAATAATTCACTAAATTTTTCACTCATAAATGCACAATCATCTAAATCAATTCCACCTGGTTTGTCAAGGTAAAAACGTAAAAACCAATTTTTCCCTTCTTTTACAAACTCTAAATCGACTAATTCAAACCCTTCTGCTTCAATAACTGGCAAAGCGAGTGTTGAAACTAATTCTGCTACTTTACTCATAGATAACCTCCTTTACATAACTGCGTAAAAAGAGTGAGCATTCCTGCTCACTCTCCTTTCCACGTCATCTTAATTCATAAATAGTATAGCACAGATAAAAATATCAATCAAACAAAACGCTCATAACTAATAAGAGCCATTACACTAGGGCTAACAACTAACCCAAAATAGCACACCATCAAGCAAACAGCGAAGCGCATTTGCTAAACGAAAGAACGTTAATGAGATTTCCGTACCCCGCATCCTAAACGTACTCTAATGATATGACCGAAACACATGAGATTGGGCGCCGTTGTGAAAATGAAAGTACTCTGTTTCCAGAGTACTTTCATAGGCAATTTTTGAGACCAAGGCTCAAAAATTAGCCATGAGACTCGCACAGCGAGGCTGCTGGCGGCCTCACACCCCAAGCCCAATCCCTATAAAACTATATTCTCGTTTGGTACATAAGTATCCCCGTCGCAATAGCAACATTCAACGATTCTGCTTGACCAAACATTGGAATCTGAATAATGAAATCCGCAGATTCAATCAATTCTTCACGAACGCCATTTCCTTCATTTCCAACCACAATTGCAACAGAGTCTCTGCCAGTTAACCATTTGAAATCTTTAGCATCACGATGAAGTGCTGTTACAGCAATCGGAATATCATTTTCTTTTAACTTCCCATATACATCTGTTAAATTCTCATGATAAATCGCTACGTGAAATTGGCTTCCTTGCATGGATCGAACAACTTTATCATTGTATAAATCCACACAGCCTTCTCCTAAAACAACTGCATCAAATCCTGCAGCATCTGCAGTACGAATAATCGTTCCTAAATTACCTGGGTCTTGAACCGCATCCACTAAAAGATAACGTCCCTGAGGAACTTCGACCAATGGTTTCTTTTCTAATGGTACAATCGCTAAAATACCTTGATTCGTTTGAGTCATCGATAACTTTTCAAACACCTCTTTTGAAACAAACATTGTTGGATAGCTCTTTGTCCATTTTTCATAAAGATGAATCATGTCCTCACTGACTACTAAGCGATGAATGGAAATATTTGATTGAATGGCTTCTTCAACTAAATGTTCCCCTTCAATCATATACGCTTCTGATTTTTTTCTACCTTTGGAAGTTTGTAACTTTTGATAATTTTTTACCATTGCATTTTGGTGCGAACGAATAATTTCCATGTCCGTCTCCTTTATTGTTCCATCATTACTCGGAACAGTTTTAATTGTTCTTTTTGATTTGAAAAATATTTAGAACGATGAGGAATTTCAAATTGAAACTTTTCTCCTTCAACTTCAAAACTGAATTCATCATTTGATAAAAATTTCTTTTGATACTGAACTTTCTCTACTCGTTCAACTGGAAATAGTAACGGTCTTGTATCAGTAAAAGTCGCATCATCTTTTAATCCAAAAAATACACATCCCATTGAAGACCAATAACAAATCGCATCTTCTTCATGTAGGAGTCTTTTGACTTGAATGAACACAGCTTTGTCTTCATAGGGTAAATGATATTCTTCTAAATGATTTTTTAAAAACTCCAATGTAAGCATTTAAGAGACTCCTTTTTACTTTTTCTTTCCTGATGATTTTTTAGTTTTTAAGGATTTTTTATTTTTTGATGAATAAGCTTTTTTAGCAGTTCCTTTTTTCTCTTTCGGTTTATAAGGTTTCTTTTCCACCACTTTTTTCTTCTGTGCAACTTGTAGTTGACTTGAATGAACTTGGAACGCTTCTAGTGTTGCATCAGCTGGGATCAATTTTTTCAAGTCTCTTACTTCTTTTTCTGTAACAAAACTAATAACTAATCCATCTTTTCCCATTCTTCCAGTTCTTCCTGAACGGTGAGTATATACCTCTTTATTTTCAGGTAAATCATAATGAATGACGACTGGTAAATCTTCAATATCTAATCCACGTGCTGCCACATCCGTTGTTAATAAAATAGGAACTTCTCCTTTTTTAAAAGCTTGAATCGCAGCTTTACGATTAATTTGATTTTCTTGACTCGTTAATAAGGCACAGGGAATATTGTGATATTGTAATTTTTCTGCTAAAATCCCTGCATTTGCAAGAGAATTGACAAATACCAACGCTTGATATTCCTTCATATTGGCAAACTTTCTTAACAATTCATCTTTTTTACGTACAGGAGATTCAATATACACATGTTTTACATTCCCATTCCCGGCCATTTTCTGTTCCTGTTCAACCCATTTTGGTGTCATATTAATCCATTGATGAATAGATTCTAATATTTCATTTTTAGTGGCTGAAAAGCAAATCATTTGTCGTTGTGATGGACATTTTTTAATAAAAGAACGAGTTTGTTCTAAATGTTCTTGCGCTAATAAATAATCTGCTTCGTCTAAAACAAGTGTTTGAACTTGATGAAGTTTTAATTTTCTTTGATTCGCTAATTCTGTTAATCGTCCTGGTGTTCCAACGACTAATTCTGGTTTTTTCTTTAAGTTTTCAATTTGACGCTTTACATTAGCTCCTCCCGCTAAAACTAACATAGTTAGTTTTGGCAATTTCCATTCACGAATGACTTCACCAATTTGTTGTGCTAATTCTTGACTAGGTACTAAAATGATTGCTTGTAGTTCATGATTGATTTCAATTTTTTCTAATAAGGGTAACAAGTAAGCTAATGTTTTTCCTGTTCCAGTTGGAGAGACTGCTACTACATCTTCCCCATTTTGAATCAATTCCTTTGTTGCTTCTTGAATCGGCGTTAAGTCTTTAAAACCTTTTTCATTCCATTTGTTTTGAATATATTCTTTCATGATTTCTCCTTAATTAAATGTAATTCCTGCTGAATTTCTTAATGCTTCAATCACTTCTAAAACATTGCGACTTATTTTTTTACTTTGTTCATATTGTTTTAGGGATTCTGGTGTACGTTCTAATATTTTTGCAAATCCAATGGCTTCCCATTCTAATGGATTTTTACGGAGTTCATATTCCTTTGTTTCCACAACTTCACTCATATATAGTGTTTTGACTTCTTTAATTTCTTGGCAGTCATTGATTTGCAATGTTTCTTTGCCAAAGTAAATTTCTTGAGGAAGACATACATTTAATACTTTTCCAACAAAAATTGTTACATCAAATGTTGGATACTCCAATGATACAATTCCTTGTCCATCCGCTTGATTTTGTAATTTACGTGCTCGATAATGAACTTTTTCTGGCATTCCAAACCAACTAATCACATTGTAAATAGGATAAACTCCTAAATCCATTAAGGCTCCACCACCAGAGGATAATGAAAATGAATTCGCAATTTCACCTCTTAAAAATGCATCATATTTTGAAGAATATTTTGCATACGATAAAACTGCTCCTTTTACTTCATCAATTCTAGAATCAATCATTTTACCAATTTCTTGAAAGGCTGGTTCATAATAATGGCGAATAGCCTCAATCACGAATAAGCTTTTTTCCGTCGCTAATTGATGAACTTCATCCCATTCTTCAACCGATAAAAAAGATGGCTTTTCAACAATAATATTTTTTTGATGCTCTAATAATTGTTTTGAATAGTCACCATGTGTATGGTTTGGTGATCCGATATAGACAACATCCCAATTATTATCTAATAAAAATTCACTCCATTGATTTGTCCAAGAAGGAATCTGGTGTTTTTTAGCAAATTCTTCTGCTTTTTCTAGTGTTCTACTATATACAGATACTACTTCGAAACTATTTGTTTGTTGCACCGCTTCTACAAAAGAAGAAGATATCCACCCTGTGCCTATAATTGCTAATTTTTTCATGATCACCACTCCTTTTCTTCCTGGATAGTCTATCATATTTTCCTTAAAATCTCTAGCAATCCTCGTTGCATACAAAAAGAGGCTGGAATTCCAACCTCTTCTTTCTTAATATAATGATAATCGTTTTTCTAAAATTTTCTGACCTTGTTCAAATACTAAACAGATACTCCAGTAAATTAACGCTACTAAAATATACATTGTCATATAATCGAATTCTCGACCTCCAACAATTTTAGCATTTTGAAAAATATCAGGTACCGTAATCATTGCTGCCAACGAAGTTCCTTTAATCATATCTAACAATACATTACTTAAAGGTGGCACTGAAATTCTAAATGCTTGAGGAACAATGACTCTTCTTAATGTTTGAAAATAATTCAATCCTAAGGAAGTAGAAGCTTCCCATTGTCCATAATCCACTGCATCAATCGAAGATCGTAGCACTTCACAAATATAGGCACTACTCACAATGCTGAAACAGATAATGGAACAAATAATAGCTGGAAGTTGAATTTTAAAATAAGGCAATCCAAAATATAATAAGAATAAAAATACTAATGTAGGAGTTCCTCTCATAAAAGAAACGTGAAAATTAGCTATTAATCTTAATACTAGAAATGGTGAGCGTTTCATTAATACAAATAAGAAACCAAGAATTGTTCCTAATATGAAACTAACTGCAGCAATTCCTAATGTATATTGTAATCCACTTAATACAAAAGATAGACTATGAATCGCTAACTTAAGATTAAACAATCGTCATCGCCTCTTATTCTACATCAGAAAAATCAATTTTTTCTAATTTTAAGTCTTTTGGTTGAGTTACATCTTCACCAGCAAAGAATGTTTTAGAAATTTCTGTTAAAGTTCCATCTTCTTTCATTGATTTTAAAGCTTCATTGAATTTTTGTTGAATAACTTCATTTCCTAATTTAATAGAGAAGCTTGCGCTATATGGGTTTGCGTATACACCTTCGTTGATTTTAATTGGGAAAGTATCTTTTACAAATGCAACAGCAATTTTTTGTAAATAGTAGTCATTAATAATTACGTCAGTACGTCCATTTACTAAGTCAGATACGTAAACATCATTTGTAACATTGTCATAAACAACTAATTCAGCGCCTAATTTTTTAGCAATTTTCATGTAGTTTGTACTTGCAGCACCTGCGGCTTTTTTACCTTTTACATCAGCCCAAGAATAAATTCCTGAATTGTCACTTTCACGAACAACCATTGATGTAAATGAATATTTATGAGGTTCAGTACGTAAATATTTATCAATATATTTTGATCCTTCTTCGATTGAGTAGTTCGCAATATCCACTTGACCACTATCTAAAGCCGTTAACATACCGTCAACACCCATTTCAGTGAAGTCAACTTCTAATTTTAAGCGTTTAGCTACTTCTTTCATAATTTCAACATCATAACCTGTTAATGAATTATCTTTATCATTATGGAATGATTGTGGATATAGAGTACCCGCTGTTGCAACTTTAATCTTTCCTGCTTTCTCAATGGCATCCCAATTCTTTTGTGCTTGTGATACAGTCTCCTTATTTGTTGTAGTACTTGTTGAAGTAGAACAAGCTCCTAAAAATAATGTTGCAGCAACTGCACCAAGTTTAAACCATTTATTCATGATTTTACCTTCCTTTTTTCAAATTTTTTTGACTCCCTTAAAATAGCATAAGAAAAGAAAGAAATCAATCTTTTTTTATTATTTTAGTAGAAAAATATAACAGATAAAAACATCTGTTATACAAACACTTAAATGATTTTAAAACTTTTTATAACAATTAAAGGTACAGAAGTGATCCTGAATTTACACAATTCTCCCAAAACACAGCCTCACACCCCAAGAGGAATCACCACCCAAGTACATCCAATAGGCAAACAGCGCAAAGCGCGCCTTTGCCACACGCCAGTATATCATTGAGTTTCACGTAAAGAACATCCTAAACGTATCCAAAGTTAATGAATGAAACACATGGGATTTATCGCAGTTGTGAAATAAAAGCTTCCTGACATCAGGAAGCTTTTAAGGCAACATTTGAGACCCTAGGCTAAAATGTTAGCCATGAGACTCGCTTTGCGAGGCTGCTGGCGGCCTCACAACTTTCAGAAAAATCCCAATAACACTATCTAACTGATTCTTTGATTCGCTTCGCCACTTTCTCAGAAATTCCCAATTTTTGAATCTCCTCGACTGTCGCCTCCTGGATTCCCTTCATCGTTTTAAAATGCTGTAATAGTTTCGTACGTGTCTTTGGTCCAACCCCTTCAATCTCATCAAGAATCGAAGAAAAAGCATTTTTACTTCGTACCTGACGATGAAACGTAATCGCATATCGATGGACTTCCTCTTGAATTCGTTGTAATAGATGGAAAGCTTGACTCGTTGGATCTAGTTCGATTTGTTCATAATCTTCTCCATATAACAAATGAGCGGTCTTATGCTTCTCATCCTTAACCATTCCTGCAATTGGAATAGATAAGCCAAGTTCATCTTCTAACACTTCCATAGCAGCTCTCATCTGAACTTTTCCACCATCCATCAAAATTAAATCCGGTAAAGGTTTCTGTTCTTTTAATAATCTTGAATATCGTCTTCTAACAACTTCTTGAGTCGTTAAAAATTCATGACTCCCTTGAACTGTTTTAATATTGAATTTTCGATAACTTTTCTTCTCCGGTTTTCCATCTCGATAAACAACCATGGCTGATACAGGATTTGTCCCTTGAATATTCGAGTGGTCAAATGACTCAATCACGCTTAAACGGCTTAAATCAAGTGCTTGTCGCAATTGTTCTACCGCCCCTAAAGTTTTTTGCTGACTATTCTCATCAATCTTGAATTTTTCAAGTAAAGCTACTTCACTATTTTGTGTCGCTAAATCAAGCATCCGCTTCTTCGGTCCTCTTTGAGGAGTTAAGACTTTGACTTCTAATACTTCAGCTAATAATTCCTTATCAATTTCTGCTGGAACTAATATTTCTTTTGGCAAAATGTGATTTTGTTCTTGATAAAATTGTACAATAAATGATATCAATTCCTCTTCAGCTGAATTATAAATCGGGAATAATGCTGCTTCTCTCTTGATAATTGTAGACTGTCTAAGTAAAAAGACTTGAATAGAAATCCAACCTCTATCCATATGGAATGAGAATACATCCCGATTTGTAAAGTCTTGAGACATAATATGCTGTTTTTCTACGGTTGTTTCGATATATTGAATTTGATTTCGATAATCAATGGCTCGTTCAAATTCTAATTGTTCTGAAGCTTCATCCATTTTCTTTTGTAAATCTTGCTTAATTTCTTTTACATCACCTTCAAGAAACCGCTGAATTTTTTTCTTTTGTTGTTGATAAATTTCTGGTGAAACTTCATGATCACAACAGCCAATACATTGCCCTAAATGATAATAGAAGCAAGCACGTGTTTCATTTTTCCCACATTTTCTTAATGGATAAATTTTTTGAATCAATTGTTGCGTTTCTGTTGCAGCATAAACATTCGGATAAGGTCCAAAATACATGCCCCCATCTTTTTCAACATTACTTGTAATAATCAGTTGAGGATCTCGTTCATTTGTAATTTTTAAATAAGGATACATGGTTCCTTGTTTTAATTTAATATTGTAATAAGGTTGGTATTTCTTAATTAAATTAATCTCTAATAATAACGATTCTTTATTCGTTTTTGTAACAATAAATTCAAAATGATGAATTTCACTCACTAATTTTTCAGTTTTAGTATTATGTGCTCCACGGAAATAGGAGCGAACTCGATTTTTTAAGTTTTTTGCTTTACCAATATAAATAATTTCATCTTCTTGATTTTTCATCAAGTAACATCCTGGTAAATCAGGCAATTGTTTTAACTTTTCTTCAATTAATTCACTTGCCATTTTTTCGCTCCTTTCCCCTACTATAATGCTGTTTGATAAATGATTCTTGCATCTTCTAATTCTAAATTATGATGCTCAGATAAATGAATTTTCTCGTGACGTCCTAATCCTTCCACTAATGCTTCAATGACTGATTCATCTAATGAAATATCTTTAAATCGAATTGGTGCACCTAATGATACAAAAAATTCTTCTGTTTTTTCTATTGCTCCATTGACGATTTCTTCTGGTGTTCCAGATAAATCCCACACTCGTTTTCCATATTGAATGAGTTTATCCCATTTTTGTTCTTTCCGTACTTTCATCATCGCTGGCAACACGATCGATAATGTGCGTCCATGATCGATTCCATGATTTAATGTAATTTCATGTCCTAATGCATGAGTTGCCCAGTCTGTCGGCACACCTGCAGAAATTGTTCCATTTAATGCATTTGTTGCACACCACATAAAGTTCGCTCTTGCAGCAAAGTCGTGATTATTCTCGTCAATGACAGTTGGTGCAATTTCAATTAATGTTTGTAAAATCCCTTCTGCATAACGATCTTGTAATTTTGCATCTACAGGGTAGGTTAAATAATTTTCCATTGTATGAATAAAGGTATCTAATACACCATTGACTAATTGGCGTTTTGGTAATGTATACGTTAATTCAGGTTCTAGTACTGAAAACTGAGGGAATGTAACATCTGGTCGAAAACTTACTTTTGCTTTTAATGCTACAAAAGTAATCACCGCACCACTATTCATTTCAGATGCAGTTGCAGGTAATGTTAAAATCGTTCCAAATGGAACAGCTTTCGTAACAGGAAGGCCTTTTCCAAATCCTCCTCTAAACATATCTAATGGATTGCCATCAAAAACACTTGCTGCAGCTACAAATTTTGTCCCATCAATGACAGAACCACCACCAATTGCTAGTAAATAAGTAAAACCATCTTCTTTTACACGTGCAACAGCTTTGATTAATGTTTCGTATGTTGGATTTGCTTCGATTCCTCCAAACTCATCCCATTCACGATTTCCTAATGCTTGTACAGCACGGTCGAAAGCTCCATTCCGTTTAACAGAACCACCGCCATATAAAATTAATACTTTTGCATCTTTTGGAATTTCTCCATCAATATCCTTAATACGATCTTTTCCAAATAAAATTTTTGTTGGGTTTCTAAATGTAAAATTACGAATTCCTAATTCCATAGTATCTCCTACCTTTCTATTTGATGATATCAAGCTCAAAGTATTGAGGCAAATCACACGACTTAAAAAACTCCTGAAGGAATTTCCAACAGGAGTTGTTACAGATTATACTTCATCCATTATTTAAAATATCTTATTTAAAATAAATTTCTAAATATTTATCCAATCTCTCGGCTGAAATTTCTTTTTCTAATTTTGATATTTCAGTTGGACTTAAACTAATCTCGCCATGATATACACCAGCTTCATCATATGCAACAATTACTTCGCCAATGTCATCCCGATGTTCTCTTTGAACTTTTGCATAGTCCTGTAACAATGTTTGTTCTACTTCTGTCGCACAATGCTCACGTAATAGGCAAAAATGTTCTGCAATTGCTGTTGGAATATAATAACAATCCACTAATGTCATTGCTTCTTTAGAATTTTTAGATGCTTTACCTTTAGGTTTATTTTTTTGACGCTTCATGAATAACCTCTCTTGATTTCTCTGTATCTAGTATACAAAAAAATTACCCATAAGGCAAAAAGTTATCTTTTATTTTCAAATCTTTTCTTAAGATTTTACTAGCTATTTTTCAAATGCTTCATTTCATGGTAGAATAGTAAACGAAATTGTTTCTTAAAGGAGTCAATATGTTAACGATCAATATGCTTACACGAGCAGATAGTGTAAAAGGACAAGGGGTTCTATCTGCTACAGAAGAACAAATTAATCTCGTAACAGAAGGTTTAAAAGACTATCAAGTCGTTGTGAATCAATTAAAAACATACAATATTACTCATATTCATACGATTAATCCAGATTTTTTAATAAAATCTGTTATCACAAGACAAAACCGTCCAATGATTGCTTCTGTTCACTTTTTACCGGAAACTTTAGAAAAAAGTATTTCCCTACCTCGTCCGATTAAAGAATTATTTTATAAATATGTTCTTCAATTTTATAAACAAGCAGATTATCTAGTAACCGTTAATCCACGTTTTATTGAAGATCTAGAACATTATGGAATTCCAAAAGAAAGAATCACTTACATTCCAAACTTTGTATCACGTGATACTTTTTATAAAATTACGGATCGTTCAAAAGCAACTCTTCGGGAATCTTTCGGATTAGATCCAGATAAATTTACCGTTGTATCTGCAGGACAATTACAAATGAGAAAAGGTGTTTTAGAATTTATTGATTTAGCGAAAAAAATGCCTGATATCCAATTTGTATGGGCGGGTGACTTTGCGTTTAAAGGGATTTCTGAAGGTCGAAAAGAAATTATGGAACACATGGATGAATTACCAACTAATGTTCATTTCTTAGGTCTTGTAGAAAGAAATCGTATGAATGAGTTCTTTAATATGGGAGATGTAATGTTACAACTTTCGTTTGAAGAGTTATTCCCAATGACGATTTTAGAATCCATGAATGCGAATATTCCATTATTATTAAGAGATTTAAGAGAGTATCGCCCTATTTTATTTGATTATTATTTAAAAGGAAATTCCCAAGTACAATTCCAAGAAATTTTACGTCAATTACAACAAGATGAGGCCTTCTATCAAGAAGCTTGCGAAAAATCTAAAAAAGGAGAGCAATTTTACTCTAAAGAAAATGTACTCCAACAATGGCAAGTCTTTTATGATAAAGTAGCTGTTGAGAATCATTTAAAATAAAGGAGAATTTATGACTGAAACACATATTAAACAAGGTAAGCCTCTGTCTCCATTTGCACAAAGAATGATGCATGCTGCTTCTATCGCAGGAGCAATTGCCACAGTTATCTTTTGTATTTGGGCTTATCAAAAAGGATTATTTACTTCCCAAGAAGCACTTAGTGAATATATGCAACGTGCAGGCATTTGGGGACCACCTATTTTTATCTTATTACAAATTTTACAAACAGTTATTCCAATTATTCCGGGTGCTTTAACAAGTATTGCTGGAGTCTATATTTACGGAATGTTTATTGGAAATGTCTACAACTATATCGGTATTATCATCGGTTCTATTATCGCTTTCCATTTAGCTCGAATTTATGGACAATTATTTGTAAAATCAATGGTCAATGATAGTACGTATCATCGTTATATCGGATGGTTAAATCGTGGAAATAAATTTGATTACTTCTTTACTTTCATGATGGCATTTCCTGTTTCACCTGATGATTTCCTATGTATGCTAGCTGGTTTAACAAAAATGAGTTATAAAAAATTCATACTCATTATTTTAATTTGTAAGCCAATCACTTTAGCGGCATATACTTATGGATTAACAGCCATTATTGATTATATTTGGGCTTTTTTCAAATAATGGAAGAAATATTGATATTTATCAAACTATTTTTAGTTTTTTTGCTAAAAATGGTTTGTTTTTTTATACTTTCCTTTTATAATAAACATATATTAAAGCAGTTACATTCCAATGGGAAAAAGAATGTTATCGATTGCATTTTATAAAAAAAGAAGCATTCATCTTTGTAGATGATTTAGGAGGAAACGGAATATGTATCATAGTATTACAAACTTTATTGAAAAAGCAAAACTCGAAAAATTATTAAATCCACTAGACGAAATTTATACAACCAATCAATTACTTCATCTATTACAATTAGATGATTATAAGCCATCTGAAATTTCTAATGATAATATCCCATCATTAGAGGATTCCGTGGACGAAATCATTCAATTAGCGATAGAATTAGGAGTAATTGAAGATATTTTACCAGAAAAAGAAGCATTTGAAGCAGCTGTTATGAATTTATTAACGCCTCTTCCATCTGTTGTAAATGCAAACTTCTGGAATAATTACAAAGAAAATCCTGAAAAAGCAACTGACTATTTTTATGCATTAAGTCAAAAAAATCATTACATTCAAACAAGAGCCATTGCTAAAAATATACAATTTCCATACTCTGGAAAATACGGTGCTTTAGAAATTACAATTAACTTATCAAAACCTGAAAAGGATCCAAAAGCGATTGCTCAAGCAAAATTAGTCAAACAATCTAGTTACCCTGCTTCTCAATTAACAATGACAAATGAAGGGTATTATGGACGTTTCAATCATCCAGCTAGAAGCAATCATAGAATTATTCGTTTAGAAATTAATCATGAAGATTGGGGATTCCAATATTCTCCTTACTCTTATTTCAATGAACATTCAATTTTCTTAACTCAAGTACCACGTCCAATGCAAATTACAGAACGTTCATTTGAGAATTTAATGGATATTTTACGTCAATTCCCTCACTATTTTGTTGGATCTAATGCTGATTTACCAATTGTAGGTGGCTCTATTTTAGTTCATGATCACTATCAATCTGGTCGACATGTCTTTCCGATGGATGTTGCACCAATTTTAGAAAACTACTCTTTTGAAGGTTTTGACGGAATGGTCTCTCGTTTACATTGGCCTTTATCCGTAATTCGACTAGCAAGTAAAGATACAAAACAAATTGTTCAATTAGCGACTCATATTTTAGATAAATGGAGAAATTATTCAGATGAAAGTGCGGATATTTTCGCATTTACAGAAGACACTCCTCATAATACGATTACACCAATTGCTCGTGTACGTGATGGTGTCTATGAATTAGATTTAGTGCTTAGAAATAATCGTACGACTGAAGAATATCCAGATGGTATTTTCCATCCTCATCTGGATGTACATCCAATTAAGAAAGAAAATATTGGATTAATTGAAGTGATGGGGTTAGCAATTCTTCCTCCTCGTTTAAAAACAGAACTAAAAGAAGTTGAGAACTACTTACTAGGTCAAGCTCATCAAATGCCTGAAATGCATAAAGCTTGGGCTAATGAAATTAAAGACAATGAAAATATTACTCCAGACAATATTGAAGCTTTGATTCGTCAAAAAGTTGGTGAAATTTTTGAACGTGGTTTAGAAGATGCCGGTGTCTTTAAACAAACAACTGAAGGGCAAGAAGCGTTTGGACGGTTTATCCATTCATTACAATAAAAATATCTTTTAATGCCTTTTCTGGTATAGTAGCAAAAGGACGGTAGCAGCCAGCTTCGCTGTCTCATACCTAAAAGTCGAGCCTGTAGTCTCGACTTTTCCTGTACTATGAAAAGGCTTATTTTGGTTGCATAACTAAAATACGTCTTTCATGGCTAAAAATTATTTTACATACAAAAAACGATTTCCAAACGGAAATCGTTAATCATTACTTTCTAATAATAAATACTATTGAAACTATAATAATACTAATAATACTGGCAATTCCAATAATAATTACTCCTAATAAAATTGGTTTATACGTTAAACTTAATAAAAATTCTTCCAGTTGAAAACTCATTTCAGTTTTAACATCAGTAGTTGTAGTTTCTTCTGGTTCTTCAACTTCTTGTGGAATAATTGTTACAGGATAAGTTAATGGTTGTATTTTTGAAGTAATACGAGGAAGATCTGTTTCAATAACAATTTTATCCTCCTTCAAATGATATTTAGGAGTTTCTCCAATTCGAACTAATGTCTTAATATCTTTTTCTAGTTGAACTTTCACTCCATCAATTATATGTTCTCCAGCTTTTAATACTGTTTGAGTTTCATATTCAGAAAAAGCTTTTCTTAGTAATCCATTCCCAATTTGGTTCTTGAAGAAAGAACTATTATCCTTATCTTCCCAAGCTCCAACTCCTAAAATAACTTGAATAAAACGAGTATCTTCTTGTTTAGCCGTTAATAAATGGTTAAATGCCGCACTAGGACTTGAACCTGTTTTAAATCCATCTACTCCTGGAAATCCTTGAATCATTCCTGGGATAGAACTGTTGTAAGTGTAAAATGATTCTTCATAAGGTGTTCCCACCATAACTGTAATTAAAGGATTTTTCGTAAAATTTGTTATTTCTGGAAAATCTTTTAAGAAATGATAGGCTAAAATGGCTAAATCTCTTGCAGTTGTTTGATTATAACGATTGTTATTGTATCCTTCAGGTGTATAATATCCTCTAAATGCAGAGGCTACTGCCCCACTAGCATTATTGAATTTAGTATTTTCCATACCCCATTCTTTGAATTTAGCATTCATTTTATCTAAAAACTCAGTATCTGATAACCCAGTCGCTCTTGCAACCATTAATGTAGCAACATTTGAAGATGGATAAAACATCATATATAATAATTCTTCAATTGGATAATCTACTCCAGCAACAATAATATTATTACTAATTTCCCCAATCGTTGAAATCGCACGATCTTCTTCTGTTGCAGTGACAATGGTATTTAACGATAATTTTCCTTCTTTCATCGCTTCAAACGCCATGTAAGCTGTCATCATTTTTGAAATACTTGCTGGATCCCATGGTTGGTCAATATTACTACCAAAAACAATCTCCCCTGTATCAGCATCCACCATTATGGTACTTTCTGGTCTATAATATTCATCTACACCATAACCTTGTTCTGCTATAGCATCCATTACATCTTCTCTATATGGAATTGCTACAGTGGTTTGTTCAATTTTTTCAGGTTCTTGAGTTGTTTCTGATTCTACGGTAGTTTCTTGCGTAGCTTCTTTTGTAGTAGAATCATTTTCTTCCGCTAAAATAGCACTTGTACAAAATAATGAAGCCATAAGGAAACTTAATCCCAAAATATGTTTAATTTTCACGAATGACCCTCCTCTATCAACTCTGTTATTTTACTCTTTTTTGCGGAATTTAGCAAAAATTCTTACTAAAAATAAAAATTACCGATTCAATTTTACTCGAACCGGCATTGAATCTTTTTAAAATTAAATAGAATCACCATTAAAAATTGAATTTTTAACAATAACATAATCTACTTTACGAATCGATTCTAAGTCTGAACCACCCGCATACGAAATAGATGATTGTAAATCTTGTTGCATTTCTACTAAAGTATCCTTTAATGAACCTTTATAAGGAACAATGATTTTTTTACCTTCAACATTTTTACGTTCACCTTTTTGGAATTCTGATGCACTACCGAAATATTCTTTGAAACGTTCTCCATTAATTTCAACTGTTTTACCTGGTGATTCTTCATGACCAGCAAATAATGAACCAATCATGACCATTGTAGCACCAAAACGAATTGATTTTGCAATATCTCCGTGAGTACGAATTCCGCCATCCGCAATAATTGGTTTACGGGCAGCTTTTGAACACCAACGAAGGGCTGCTAGTTGCCAACCACCTGTACCAAATCCTGTTTTAATTTTTGTAATACATACTTTACCAGGTCCAATACCAACTTTTGTAGCATCAGCTCCCGCATTTTCTAATTCACGAACGGCTTCTGGCGTACCAACATTTCCAGCAATTACGAATGTTTCTGGTAAATGCTTTTTAATATGTCCAATCATATCAATAACTGAATTCGCATGTCCATGCGCAATATCAATGGTAATATAATCCGGAATTAAATTTTTCTCTTTTAATTCTTCAATAAATTCATATTCATGAGGTTTTACACCCACACTGATTGAAGCAATAAGATTTTTTTCATGCATTTTTTTAATAAATGGAATTCTTCCTTTTTCATCAAAACGGTGCATAATATAAAAATATCCATTTTCTGCTAAAAATTCTGCTACTGATTCATCAATAATTGTTTGCATATTAGCAGGTACTACAGGGATTTTAAAAGTGTGTTTCCCTAATTGAACAGTTGTATTGCATTCTGAACGACTATTTACAATACATTTATTCGGTACTAATTGAATATCTTCATAATCAAAAACTTTCATTTCAAACATGAGGTAACCTCCTTAAATAAGCATTTGTTTCATATCTGTTACCACGAAATATTTTAACTTATTTTGACTAAAATGTAAACAAAAAACTGTGTTTTATGAACATTAAAACCTACAACATTTGCATTATGTACTAAAACACGAACAAAAAAGGTTGAAAAAGTAAAAAAATGACTTTCTAAAGTAAAAATTTTAGCCATAAGATTCAATTAAGAACCTACTACCGTCCTTACTACTTTAAAAAAGCCATTTAAAAAATTATTATACTATTTCAACGAATCTTTCACTAATCCGAAAATAAACTGAGTTGAGTCAAATGGTTGTAAATCGTCCATTTTTTCTCCTAATCCAATAAATTTAACTGGAATATTCATTTCATGACGAATCGATAAAATTACGCCACCTTTTGCAGTACCATCTAATTTTGTTAAAATTAAACCTGTTACATCAATCGTTTCTTTAAATTGTTTTGCTTGAACTAAAGCATTTTGTCCTGTAGTTGCATCTAACACTAATAGAGTTTCATCTGCTCCGGTTTCAATTTCTCTAGAAATAATACGGTTCATTTTTTCTAATTCTTTCATTAGATTCACTTTATTTTGCAAGCGACCGGCTGTATCAATTAATAAATAATCAATATTTTCTGCTTTTGCTTTTTTAATGGCATCATACACAACAGAAGAAGGATCTCCACCTTCTTTACCACTAACAACTGGAACCCCTACACGTTCGCCCCAAATTTCTAATTGTTGGATAGCTCCAGCACGGAATGTATCTCCTGCAGCTAATAATACAGAATGCCCTTCTTGTTTTAATCTCCAAGCAATTTTACCAATCGTAGTTGTTTTACCAACACCATTTACTCCGACAAATAGTAATACAGTTGGTCTACCTTCAGCTTTTGCTAAAGTTGCTAAATTGTCTTCACCTTTTTCATAAATATCTACCATTTTTTCAATAATCACTTGTTTGACATCATGAGCATTTTTAGCATTTTTCAAACGAACTTCATCTCTTAAAGCATCCGTAATCGCTAAAGTCATTTCAAAGCCTACATCTGAAGAAATAAATGTTTCTTCTAAATCATCGAAGAAATCTTCATCAATCGTTCTAAAATCTGCTAAAAATTCGTTTAAATGATCCGAAAAACTTTTACGAGTTTTTTGCATTCCTTGGTCATATTTATCAATAATAATCGAAGTTTCTTGTTCTTGCTGTTTAATGACAGCATCTTCACCCGTAAAGGCACGTTTAATACGATCAAATAATCCCATTATTTCACTCCTTCTCTTTCACGTTTATTTTGTTCTAAAATATGATAAATAGCATGAGCTACCCCAGACTCTTCATTTGTCTTCGTAATAAATTTCGCTACTTCTTTTACTTCTGGAGAACCATTACCCATTGCTACTGGGAAACCAACAGTTGTTAACATCGATAAGTCATTCTCTTCGTCTCCACAAGCTGCCATTTCCTCTACTGTAATTCCTAAAATTTCAGCTAAATGAGTTAAGCCTGTTCCTTTAGAAACTTCTTTTGGAACTACTTCTAATAAGAAAGTACGAGACTTCATACAATTGAATTTTTCAAAGAAAGCTTCTGGTAATTGACGAATTCCTTCATCTAATAGCGCTTCTTCAATACATAGCACTGCCTTATAAAACACGTGGCTTTCTTCAAATTCCGATGGATTTTTTGTAATGAACTCAATTGGATGTGGTAATCCTGGATAAATAGAAGGTCTTCCTTCCGGATAAGTTGTTTCATAAGCTCTTTCTAAATCAATCATAACAAGAGGTAATCCTACTTTATACGCTTCTTCATAGCAGTATTGCATATCATCTCTTGAATGACCTTGTTTAAATAAAATTTCTTGTGATTTTGTTTTTTGGATAATTCCACCATTGTAATTGATAGAAAAATCATCATCACCTAATAATTCTAATTCTTCTAATAAATGATAAATACTCATTAAAGGACGACCTGTACAAAGAACAATTTTTACACCTTGTTCTTTCGCAAGTTGAATAGCTTTTTTATTTTCAGGTGTTACTTTTTTATCATCTGTTAGTAATGTTCCATCTAAGTCTAGTGCAATGACTTTTATCATACAATCTCTCCTTTTTTTACTCTAGGGGGGTGCAAACGGTGTTTAGGGGGTGCATTTTGCATCAGGGGGGTGCATTTCCTAGAGCTCGTCATTCCTTTGATTTCATTCTTGTATTATACCAAATTTTTAGGTTTGTGACTATTCCTAAAGAAAAAGCCATATCAC